>JAAYZO010000441.1 GCA_012514865.1 Lentisphaerota bacterium
TGCTGGGTCAGCCCTCGGCGGCGCTGGAGGCCCGCCTGCGGCTGCAGTCGCCGTCGAGCGTCTTCCATGTGCGTGCCATCGCCGTGGATGGCCGCATCTGGCGCAGCCCGCCGCTGGTACTGCCGTTGCCGGCGGGCGGTGAGGTCGAGGTGCCGCTGCGCGTGTACGCGGCGCTGCAGGGCGCCCCGGCGGACATCATGGTGGCGTCGGCGCGGGTGCCGGTCCTGTCGTGGGACATCGCCTCGCCCCAGCATGGCGATGTGCTCTGGTCGCCGGTGTGGCCGCTGTTCAGCGGCAGCCTCGGCGGCCTTCCCGACAGCGTAACCCTGCAGGGCGGCAACACGGGTCACTCGTCCAACGCCTACAGCAGCTCGCTGTCGGCGCGGACGTACCTCCCGGGTCCGGTCACCGCACCGGCGCCGCGTCGGGCCGTCGTCGACGGCCGGGCCTGCCTGGAGTTCCGCGGCCCGGGCGCCTTCGTGGCCCTGCCGCGCGAGACCCTGCCGCGGCATGGCGCCTTCACCCTGGAGTTCGCCCTCTGGCCGGCGGCGGTGCCGACGGGTCCGGCGCGATGCTACGTCTTCGCGCATCGCCTGCAGCGCACGGCGACGCTGAATCTCTTCGTGGCCGACGGGCGGCTGCAGGCCGAGTATGCCATGGAGGGCCACGAGAACGCTCAGATCGACAGCGGCGTGGCCCTGCCGGAACGCCAGTGGTCGACGGTGCGCCTGGAGCGCGACTTCGAGACCCTGACCCTCGAGGTCAATGGCGTGCGCGTGGCGGTGCCCTGCACGCGTCCGGGCTTCGACATCGGTCCGATGGCCTTCGGGGGCTTCGGCCCGACGCCGGAGGGGTGGTTCCAGGGCGGCCTGGCGGATGTGCGCGTCATGCACAACGTGCCGCCGCGGCGGTGAGGAGGGGGAGAACCACGGATGGACACCGATTGACACGGATGCGGAAGAGGGGGTGAGACGGCCCACGGAGCACACGGATCACGCGGAGGGGGGGAGAGGGGAAGGGAAGTGGCCCACGAATCACACGAATCACACGAACGGGGAGGGAGAGGGGATGGGGGAGGCAGGCGGGAACGCCCAACGCTGAACGCCCAACGCCCAACGTCCAAGGTTGGGGAAGGCGGTCGACAGGAGTCGATGGGAGTCGACAGGGATCGGTAGGTGACGATGGGAAAGGGAACGGCCAAGGTCGAAGGGGACGGAAGAGGGGGAAGACGGCCCACGGAACACACGGAAGACGCGGAGGGGGGAGTGGGAGGTGACCACGAAGGACACGAAGAGCACGAAGGGGAAAGACGGAAAGGGGAGTTAACCACGAATCACACGAATCACACGAATGGGGAACTCAGGACTCGGGATTCAGGACTCCGAACTCAGAAATCAGAACTCAGAACTCAGAACTCCGTTTGCGTGAAGCCCGTCCGTGTCGGTCCGTGCGCGTCCGTGTCGGTCCGTGTTCCCGAGCGCGGCGGGCCGCGTGGGCGCGGCCCCCGGGGGGAGCCGAGCTGACGCTCGGCGGTCCCAGCGGGGGCCGCCGCGGCGGGACGCTGCCGGGAACACAGGCGGGACGCCTGTGCCACTCCGGGGAGGCGGCGGCAGGACGCTGCCGGGAACACAGGCGAGACGCCTGTGCCACTCAGGGGAGGCGGCGGTGATGGAACTGTGGAGATAGGCACATGGCACTGCGTTGTTTCGGAATGGCGGCGCTGGTCGTGGCGAGCACGGCCTTCCTGTCGGCCGACGAGGTCCGCGAGGTCCTGTCGGAGGAGCGCATTCAGACGCCGAAGGTCCTGGAGTTCGAGATGGAGGTGCCGACCTTCTCCATCGAGCACCAGGTCCGTCTGTCGCTCGAGGCGCGGATTGACTGGCCGGACCTCTCGGGGAGCAACCCGTGGCTGATTGTCTGGGTCAACGACAACCCGCTGACGGCCGACCACCTGTTGAACAAGCGCAACGAGTTCACGACGGCGCAGGGGATGGACCTGCAGTGGTACCACAGCGGCTTCCGCTGGCGCGTCCTCTACTCGCCGGACTTCCGGGCGGCGCTGGAGCAGACCGGCGAGCGCTTTGCGATGGCGAAGGAGGATGACCCGTACCGCTTTGTGTGGGACATCACGGCGTTGGTGAAGCCGGGTCGCAACCACCTCAAGGTGAGCTGTCTGCAGGTCCTGGCCGAGGCCCCGGTGATGGTGCTTCGGCAGATCCAGGTCGAGGTCGGCAAGGCGATCGAGGCGCCGCGTCTGGCGCCGGTAGCGCCGGCGCCGGCGGGCCCGGTGCCGACGTATGTCGCGCGGCCGCCGTCGGCGGTGCCGATGGCGGTAGCGGTCTCGCCACAGGGGCACATGGTCCTCGAGGCCTGCGGTCGGTCGTGGGCGGTGACGAGTCGCGCCAGCCTGCCGGGCGGCGGCTGGCAGGAGGCGGCCGCGGCGGCGGCGCCGGTGCGTCTGGGCCGGGGTGAGACGGCGCAGGTATCGTGGTCCGCGGGTCCCTTCCGGATTGAGCGCGCGGTGGTGGTAGAGACCGAGCATGTCGCCATCCGCGACCGGGTCGTCAACACCGGCGAGGCCCTGGCCGGCCTGATCCTGCATCATCGCGCCGTGACGACGGCGGCGCCGGAGCGCGTGCATCTCGGCGGCGTGCCGAATCTGGCGGGCCAGGGCCGCCTGCGTGAGCCCTCGAATCCCTCCGTGGTGGCGCGCTATGGCGGGGTCGGCCTGGGCGTCCTGGCCGAGGACGACGTCCTGCGGGTGCAGGCGCTGTGCTGTGCCGACGACGACGGCATTGGCCTGACTGACGACCGCCTGGCGCTCGAGGCGGGCGGTGCGGTCACCCTGGAGTGGTCGCTGTATCCCCTGCCCGACGGCGATTACTGGAGCTTCGTCAATGCGGTGCGGCGGGTCTGGGATTCGGCGGTGACGATACCCGGGCCGTTCATCTTCCGCAGCAACTTCCCGTCCGGCGCGCCGGCGGCGGACCACGCCGCCTGGATGCGTGCGCGGGATCTGAAGTACGTCTGCGGCGGCATTGCGAAGTTCCCGAATGGGCGTTATGCACACGGCACCGGCATCCTGTCGGCGCCGGCCTGGGTCGCCGAGCAGCGCGACTGGACCCGCAAGTTGCGCGAGGCCGCACCCGAGACAGTGCCGATACAGTACTTCCACGCCCAGATCACGACCGAGCCCGGCGGCGAGACCACCTACGCCGAGTGCCGGCTGCTCGACGAGCGCGGCCGGCCGATGGCCTATCCGTACAGCTACCCGCTGCCGCTGTACGTGCCGACCCGCGACAACGCCTATGGCAAGGCCCTGTGGGGCTACGTCAACACCCTCATCGACGAGATCGGGGTGGCCGGGGTCTACTGGGACGAGCTGGCGGCGAGCGCGGCGCTGTTCCACTACGGCGAGCCCTGGGATGGGGTCACCGGCCTGATCGACCCGCGGACGCACGCGGTGGTGCGCCGGATCTCCTGCGTGTCGCTCCTGATGCAGCCCCTGCAACAGGACATCATCAGACACATCCGCGGCAAGGGGCTCTTCCTGATGGCGAATGGCCAGGCCAAGACGCGCACCATCCACCGCGAGAAGCTGGTGTTCTTCAGCGAGGCGAACACGTACTCGGCGCTATCGCGCGGGCACCTCGGCTCGCCGGTGGGTCTGGGGAATCACCACCCGGAGGACTCGGTGGCAGCGAGCGTGCGCCACATCCGCGACATGCTGCACTACGGCACCGTGTACCACGGTCACACCTACCACCACGACCCGGCGCCGTGGAATGTCACGGCGGTGATGTACCCGATCACGCCGGTCGAACTCGGCCCCGGGTACGTCCTGGGCGCCGAGCGCATCCACACGGCGGTGTCGGGTCGGTTCGGCTGGCCGGATGGCGCCGCGGCCGATGTCTACGTGGTGAATGCCGCGGGTGAGCGTGTGGAGCCGGCGCCGGTTGAGGCCGTGGTGGAGGGCGGCCGGCAGCGCTACGAGATACGCATGCCAGGCGACCACATCGCCATCCTGGTGCGCCACGACGCGCGGCCGGGCGGGGCCGCGAAGTAGGTCGGCCGCCGGGGAAAGCGGAGAACCACGGAGGGACACGGATGAAAACGGATGAGGGAGAGAGGAAGAAGGGGAGTTAACCACGAATCACACGAATCACACGAATGGGGAAGAGGGAGAAGACGGCCCACGGAACACACGGAAGACGCGGAAGGGGGAGTGGGGAGGGAAAGCTAACCACGGATGAACACGGATGGACGCGGATGGGGGAAGAGGAAGAGGGGGAGGTGACCACGAAGGACACGAAGAGCACGAAGGGAGAAGACGGGAAGGGAA
>JAAYZO010000442.1 GCA_012514865.1 Lentisphaerota bacterium
CAGCGCCCCAGCAGGAAGGCGGCCGTGTTCAGGATGACCAGGCGCTCGATGCGGTCCGGGTGGCGCGTGGCGTAGCCCATGCCGATGGCGCCGCCCCAGTCGTGCACCACCAGGGTCATCCTCTCCAGCCCGAGCCGGCCGTTGAGCAGGGTCTCGAGGTTGGCGACGTGGTCCTTGAGGCGGTAGGACCAGTCCTGGGGTTTGTCCGAGAGGCCGCAGCCGATGTGGTCCGGCACGACGACGCGGTGGCTCCCGGCGAGGGCCTGGGCCAGACGGCGGTACATGAAGGACCACGTCGGATTGCCATGCAGCATGACCACCGGCGCGCCCTGGCCGCAGTCGACGTAGTGCAGGCGTCCGCCGCCGACGGCCGCGTAGTGCGGCTCGAACGGGTACTCGGCCCGCCAGGCCTGTGGATCGGGTCGACGCAGACTCATGGGGCTCTCTCGTAGCGCAGGGTCGGCTCGGTGGCGAAGTCGATGATGACGCGGCCCTGTCGAGTGGGGTAGACCACGGCCGTGGCGCGTTCGAAGTCGTCGGGGCCGGGCACCTGCACTGCCAGGCGGCCGGTCTCGAGGAGGTAGTCATCGGCGACGCGCTGGGTGACCAGGAGGCGATTGCCGACGGCGTGGCCGGTGGTCTTGAAGACCTCGCCGTCGATATCGCGCGCGGTGAGGAAATGCGCGTCGGGTCGGAAACCGGCCTCGACGAGGTTGCGGAAGATGCCGATCTTGTGGACGGCCGGGCAGGAGGCGTCGTCGAGGCCGTGGACGATGATGATCTTGTTGGCGGGGTTGGCCTCGGCCTGCAGGCGGAGGTGGTCCGGGTCGCCGGGGTCGCGGATCTGCTGCTGGCATGGGCTCAGCCAGGCCGGGCTGGCGGGATCGCGCGACCAGCCGGCGTTGAGGCCGCTGCCGAACTCGCCGGTGCCGTAGGCGATGCCGTCGGTCAGCCCGGGCATGCCGCAGATGTCGACCACACAGGCGAAGGACCGCGGCGCGAATTTGTTGACCATGAGGCTGACGTTGCCGCCGCCGCTGCCGCCCATGCTGTAGGTCCGGTGCGGGTTGAAGGCGATGCCGGCCTCGGTCAGGCGGCGCCGGACATGCCAGAGGGCGCGCAGGCAGTCGCCGGCCTGGAGGTAGCCGTGGTCGTAGGGCATCTCGCCCGGGACGGTCGGCTCGCCGCCGCCGCTCTGGAGGTAGTTGACGCTGATGCCGATGACGTTGTAGCGTTCGGCGAAGGTGCGGCACCAGGTGAGGTAGTCAGGCTGGTCGTAGCGGCCGCCCCAGTTGTGCAGGCAGAGCATCAGGCCGGTGTTCGGGCCGATGCCGGCCGGCGGCGCCGCCAGCGCCACCGCCACCGTCCGCGGGCCCGGCCGGAAGGGCCACTCCTGCGCGGCGAATTCCCAGCGCTCCGGCAGCGGCGACGGCACCGTCGCGGCCGTCACCGCCGCCGCGGCCGCCAGGCCGGCGCTGCCGACGAGCTGCAGCCGCATCCATCGTGTCGGAACTGGCATCGTCCTTGCTCCTCGTTACGAGCCTCGTTGTGCCTGAGCCCTCGGCGCCCGCGGCCGGTGTCGCCGCCACTCGTGACGCCGTGTCGACGGCCGTGCGTGGGGCGCTCAGCCCCGCGCCGACAGCAGGATCCACAGGAGCAGCGCCACGACAGCCAGCACCATCACCACCCCGATCCAGCGCCGCGGACGGCCTCTGCCGCCGGCAGCGGCGTCGGCGGTGCCCCGGGCGGGTGTCGTCGCCGGCGGGCCGTAGAGGCCGGCGAGGGCCTCCCGGCGGGCCCGCTCGCTCATCACCTCGATGGCCTCCTCTTTGGTGATCTCGCCGCGCTTGAGCTTCTCACCCAGTTCCTCGGGTGTCGGCAGGTCGTTGGGCATGGGCAGGGCTCCTCAGCACAGGCGCGCCACGGCCGGCGCGATCACCAGGTTCGCGAATCCGGTACCTCCAGCCAGGCGCCATCCTGGAGGATGCTCTGCTGGCTGATCAGCCCGGGCAGGGTCATGTCCATGGCCTCGTGGATGCCGACCGGCACCGGCGCCTCGCCGCGCAGGGCGCGGACGAAGTCGAGGACCTCGAAGAAGTCGCCGCCGCCGTGGCCGGTCTTGGCGGCGGTCTCGGCGTGCTCGCGCCACATGGCCGGGAGGAAGTCCGTGGCGAGGGCGTCGAGGTCGGTCCAGGCGGTCGGCTCGGGGGCATGGGAGCGCAGCCAGACGCGGTTCTTCTCGCCGGGGGCGCGGGCGCTCTCGTAGCAGCCGTCGGTGCCCTGGAGCTGGTAGTTGGTCACGGCATGCGGGCGGTCGGAGAGCATATCGACGCGGATCTTCAGCAGGCCGCCGCCGCCCAGGCGGCAGAGCATGACGGTGCTCTCGTCATTCTCGTAGGTGTTGCCGCGCGGGTCGCGGCAGTGGTGG
>JAAYZO010000443.1 GCA_012514865.1 Lentisphaerota bacterium
GGACTGAACAAGAACGGCGTCGTGGTCTTCATCATCCTGCTCGTCGTCTGCCTGCCGCTGTGCTGGCTGCCGTGGGTCATCGACTCGCTGAAGGCGGCCCCGAAGTCGGGCGGCGGCCAGGCCTGATCAGGGCGACGGTGCGACACCGGGCCGCGGCGTCATCGGCACGGCCATCGCCAGCCTGGCTGCCCGGGCTGGCGGTGGCGTCGTTTTTTTTCTATGTCGCCTGGAATCTCCACTGGCTCGGTCAAGGCCGTCTGCCGCCGAGTCTGTTGCGGGGGCTGGTGGGCCTACCGTCGCCGACCACGGGCATGACGCGGTCCTGCCTGGCGCTGCGCCAGGGCGATCTCGTCCAGTCGCTGGGCTGGCATCCCCTGACGCTGCCGCTTTTGGCCCTCTATCTTGGCTCGATTTTCTTTGTCCTCTGGCGGCTGCTGCGTCGTCGTCCGTATGCCCTGCCGCCCTGGGTGGCGCGCACCTGGCTGGTGCTCCTGGCGCTGTCCTGGGCAATCAAGCTGCTGCAGGGTCCGGCCTGGTGGTGACGGGTCGATGACAACGCGTCGTGAGGGGGTATGTTCTGGAGCGCCCGGTGCAGCCCCTTCGGCGGTGGTCTCGCAGGAAACATGGCGGCGTGACGCGCGCGGCCTTGTCGCAGACTTTCAGCCTGTGATGCGCCATGTCCGATTTCCCAGGGCGTCGCCCTGGGCTGACGAATGATGCCCTTTCAGGGCGCCAGACCGGCGGGTCGCAGGCGGGCGCCGCTGGCGATGTTTCGGTCTGCTGTCTCCGGCGCTCCCCGGGCGTCGGGGCTGTGGCTGTGGTGGGTGCCGGGGGGCGCGGCGGGACGCCGCGGCGGCTGAGCGCGGGTGCCGTGACGGGCCCCACTTGAAGAAAGGCATAGAGCATGAGCAACGAGAAGCTGGCAATCCACGGCGGCACGCCGGTCGTCACCCTGACCGCGCCGGAGTTCGGGACCTGGCCGGTGATCACGGCCGAGGACGAGCAGGCAGTCCTGGGTGTCCTGCACTCGCGGCGCATGTCCGGCACTGACATCACCTTCGAGTTCGAGAAGGAATACGCCGCCTGGGAAGGCAGCCGTTTTGCCGTGGCCTGCAACAACGGCACCTCGGCCATCCATTGCGCCATGTACGGCATCGGCATCGGCCGCGGCGACGAGGTGATCACGCCGACGTGGACCTTCTGGGCAACGCACACGCAGCTCCTCAACCTCGGCGCCACGCCGGTGTTCTGCGACCTCGACCCGCGCACGCTCTGCCCGGATCCGGCCGACGCGGAACGGCGCATTACGCCGCGCACCAAGGCGATCATCGTCGTCCACATGGGCGGCTACGCGGCGAACATGGATGCCTTCATGGACATCGCGCGGCGGCATGGCCTGAAGGTCCTCGAGGACTACTCGCACTCGCACGGCTCGACCTGGAAGGGCCGCAAGGTCGGCAGCATCGGCCACGTCGGCGCGGCCTCGATCATGTCCGAGAAGCCGATGGCCACCGGCGAGGGCGGCGTGCTGAACACCGACGACCGCGAGGTCTACGAGCGCGCCATCATGTTCGGCCACGGCGACCACGTCAAGTTCGTCGAGAACCCCGAGTTCAAGAAGTACGCCCAGGTGCCCTGGGGCGGCTACAAGTACCGCATGCACCAGATGACCTCGGCGATGGCCCGCGTCCAGCTCCGCCACTACGATGAGAAC
>JAAYZO010000444.1 GCA_012514865.1 Lentisphaerota bacterium
CGAGGTCCACAAGCGCGACCGCAGCCCGGAGCGTCCGACCTGGCTGCGGGCCGTGCTGTTCGGACCGGACCGTGCGGTCCTGGCCGACGAGTGGCTCCCCGGTGGGTCGGCCGAGGCGCCCCTGCGGACCCTCGAGTTGCGCACCGCGGTGGCGCACGAGGGCGTCTACGGCCTCATGATCAGCTCTGCCAACGACCGCTATGGCAACGACATGCGCTGGGGCTTCCGGACCAACTGCCCGCGCTACCTGGTCGAGACCTCGCGCGGCCACCGCGATGCCCGTCACATGGAGCCGATCGTCCTGGGCAGCCCGGACCGCCCTGGCGAGGTCTGCTTCTGGCCGCAGCAGGATGCCCTCTCGATCGAGCTGCGGAGCCTCCCCGTCCAGGCCGGGGCGGTGACCTGCGTCGACGCCGCCGGGACCGTCCTGGCGACCCTGACCCCGAACGCCGATGGTAACGCCACGCACGCCTTCCCGGCCGGGCCGCGTGCGGGGGCGCCCTGGCGGCTGCGCTTCCCGAGTTACTACGCCGACATCGCCATCGACGGGGTGACGCGCTGGGACGAGCGTGACGATTTCCCGAATCTGTCACTCTGGACTCCCGACGCCGCGTCGTGGTTTCCCCTGCACGAATCGCGCTGGCTGCTCACGCCCTACAGCCGCCGGGTCCATGGTCAGCCCGGTGAGGCCCGCGAGATCGACTTCCGCGTCCACAATAACGGCCTCGAGACCGCCACGGTCGACCTCAGTCTGGAGTGCCCGCCGGGCACCGCGCCCGGCACCGCCGAGCTGTCGGCGACACGGCTGACCCTGGAGCCGCGGCAGGCCCAGACGGTCCAGGTGCGCCTGCGCCAGCCGGCCGGCGAGTGGAGCTGCCGCCTGCGGGCGCGGCGCGGGTCTTTCACGACCTACTCGACGCTGACCCTCCAGCCCGGCCCGGCGCCGGCCGCGTCGGCCATGCCGCCGCCGCTGGAGCTCACCCCGTACCGGCATGAGAACGAGCAGTTCGGCTACCTGCCGGACTACCCGACCGCGAGCCAGGTGTACTTCGATCCGACCAACCGGCCTTTCGTCCTGACCGGCGGCAGCCTCCTGTCCTGGCGCGACGACGCCTGGCGGCCGGCCGAGGTCAGCCTGCCGGCGGGCGTCGCGCCCGGGGCCATGCGCGGCAGCAAGGTCGCCTTCGCTGCCGCCGGCGACGCCTACGCACTGACATCGCTCCAGGGCGCACCGGCGCTGCTGCACGTGCCGGCCGGCGGCACCCAGGCGACGGCCACGCCCCTCGAGGGCCGCGGCCACTTCGACCTCGAGAATTTCTCGGGGCACAACCTCCCGGACGGCCCGCCGCCGTTCGTACGGGTCACGCGCACGGCCAAGGACCCGAAGCTGATCTGGCGCAGCGTCAACGACCTCGAGCTCTTCCTCCCGGAGCTGCGTGATGGCCATCTGGTCATCGGCGAGCCGGTGATGATCTCGCGTCTGAGCATCGGCATCTCGGACCACTCCGGGATACCCTCCTCGATCGTATCCCGGGGCTCGAGAGTGCATGTCATCTGGGCCGAGGCCACCGACCCGGAGGCGAACGCGCCCGGGGTGCCGACCTATGTGGCGACCTACGACCGCGCGACACGGACGCTCAGCGAGCCCGCCCTGATCGGCTATGGCCCGCCGGCCAATGATGTGCATAACACGCCCTGCATCACCATGGACAGCCAGGGCTACCTCCATGCCCTCGTCGGCACCCACGGGCGCACCTTCAAGTACGCCCGCTCGCTGCAGCCCAACGACAGCGCCGGCGGCTGGACTGCCACCGAGGACGTCGGCGCGAACCTGAGCCAGACCTACGTCGGCCTGGTCTGCGACCGCAACGATACCCTCCACCTCGTCTTCCGGCTCTGGCAGCAGCGCCCCGAGCGTTTTCCGAGCGGCAGTGCCGCCTGCCTGGCCCACATGACCAAGCCGTCCGGCCAGCCGTGGTCGGCGCCGCAGCCTGTCATCCTGGCGCCGTTCACCGACTACAGCGTCTTCTACCACCGCCTGACCATCGACCGGCGCGGCCGGCTCTTCCTCTCGTACGACTACTGGTCGACGTACTGGTTCTACCGCACCGACCACCTCGGCGGCCGACGGGCCTTGCTGGTGTCGGAGGACGCCGGGAAGACCTGGAAACTCGCCGAGGGCAAGGACCTCACCGGCAGTGCCGGCGCGGTGCGCTGACCGCGCGCATACCGGCCGGCGCCTTCCCGGTCAGAGTGCCGGCTTGAGCCGGAAGCGTGCCGCGTGCCTTTAGGCCGCGGCAACACCGGGGGCTGCGCCGGGCTAAAGCCGCGGCGCACACTATCCGCGTAAACGCGGCACTCTGACCCCGGAGTCCACAACCGCACCACGACGCGACGTTTCATACGAGGCGGGCCAGATCCGTCGCCGCCTCACCGCCGCGCCAGTTGGCGGTCGTGCAGGCGGCTCAGGCAGGCGAGCGCCAGGACGGCGCCGACCAGGCAGAGGGCCATGTCGGTCTGCGTGTCCCAGACGTAGCCCTGCGTCCCCAGGAA
>JAAYZO010000445.1 GCA_012514865.1 Lentisphaerota bacterium
GGGCACCATCTCTGCTGCCCGGCAAAGAGTGGCCGCACGCGCGGCCGAGGATTCGGGCCTGCGGCAACGTATAGACGCTATTGAGGGAACCCTCTAATGCCTATGCGTAGGACTGACCCGCCGCTCCCGACACGTAACCAGGTGATAGGATACGCTCAGGACATACTTGCCGCCTCAATCAGCTATACCTGGACAGACGCACTGAGTTGGAGTGGTTTGTCATGGAATGGCACGATTGCTGATATCCGCCAACTCCGCTGTGATGGTGTGGTCGAGGTATGCTATGAACTCTCTGGCAAAGACGTCTGGGGCAGGAACGGCACGCACTACCCGATTCAGGACCACCCCAGTGAGCACAACAACCTGGGCAAGGACAATCCCCAGGTCGAACTCTCGCCGATTGTTCAACGTGGAGGCGTAAGCGGTAGCCCAACCAAACTAAGCACGGAGAAGCTCTATGAACCGAATCTGTAAGCCCTTAAGAATTTGGATCTTGGTCGTCTTTGCGGTCGTTGTAGCTGTGTTTCAGCCTTATCCTTGCGAGGGCGCCGAGACAAGCTCTGTTGCGTTTCTTCGCAGATTGCTTGAGCGGGAGGATCTGTCAAAAGAGGAACGAGTCGCAGAGCTGCAAACCCACATCAAGAAGTTGAGTAAAGCAGAATTTCAAAAGTTTCTGAAAGAAGTCTCGGCTACCGAGAAGGTGTTCAGGGGCGAGGAAGATCGAGCTATGTCGATGTTTTTCTACGCCCGATGGTACCTCGACGGACCCGGAAAAAATGATGATCTTCTGGCTAACCTGGCCTTGGTCAAGGATCAGTCATTGCCATGGGAATGGCGGTGGGCACTCTTGGACATTCTGAAACCGGAGGAGCAAGAGCAGCTCTCTGCGGAAGCACTATCAACGATCCTGGCTGGGTTTCGGGAGACTGCAACGGACCAGGAGACTCCTGACGAGCTGCGCTATTCAGTAATGGAAAAAACAGGCAGCCTGCTGTTAACCCAAATCGAGTTGATGGAGGTGAAGGTTCCCGACGCAAAGGCATTGATTGCGAACCACGACGAAGAAATCCTTCAATCAAAGCAAGTTGCTCAAGATCCACGTACCTTCGAAATGGCAAAAGCCCTGCTTCGTGAGGTCGCAAGGTTTGGCCAGGATCTAGATGCCCTTGCACTCGGTGCTGCTCAATCTCAGCACTTTCGGAGGCGGATTGCTGATTTAAGGGACGAATGGCATGCAAGAATTTCGAAGGGTGAGGACAAGGAATAATCGCCGGATCGCAGACCGTCTGCCGGTGGCCTACTTGTGGGCTGAAGTGATACGCCCTCGGGGTCAGTCCTCATAGTTGCACTTATCTCAGGCCGTCCTGGGGTGCGGCCGTGGGGCGCGGCTGCGCGGCTCAAGGAGGGTTTTGCCCACGCCCCAGAGGTCTCACGCCAGGCATCCATCCAAGCCGGCTTGCCGGGCCGGAGGCCGTCTGGCGGGGGACGGGGGCTGGGCGGCGTCAGCGCGGCGGGGTGCCGGCGAGGGGCCGGTGGGTGAAGTGCCGGCGGCCGTCGGCGTAGGGCGCCACGGTCTGGCCGTGGCCGAAGAGCTTCCACTTGTAGATCATCAGGCCCTCGAGGCCGACCGGCCCGCGGGCGTGGATCTTGTTGGTGCTGATGCCGACCTCGGCGCCGAGGCCATAGCGGTAGCCGTCGCTGAAGCGGGTGCTGCAGTTCCAGAAGACATTGCCCGAGTCGACGAGGTCCATGAAGGTCGCGGCGGCCGCGGCATCGGCGGTGATGATGGCGTCGGTATGGCGACTGCCGTAGGTGTTGATGTGGTCGATGGCGTCGCTCAGGCTGTCAACGACGCGCACCGAGAGGGTGTAGTCGAGGTGCTCGGTGCGCCAGGTCGTCTCGCCGGCCGCCTCGACCGCGATGATCGCGGCGGTGCGCGGGCAGCCGATGAGCCGCACCGGGGGTGTCGTCAGGGCGGCCTGCAGGCGCGGCAGGAAGGCGGCCGCGATGTCGCGGTGCACCAGGAGTGTCTCGAGGGCGTTGCAGACGGCGACGTACTGGCACTTCGAGTCGCGCACGACCGCCACGGCCATATCCAGGTCGGCGGCGCGGTCAACGTAGGCATGGCAGATGCCGTCGGCGTGCCCCAGCACGGGGATATTCGAGTGGTCCATGATATGGCGCACGAAGGCATTCGAGCCGCGCGGGATGATCAGGTCGATGTCATCCTCGAGGGCGAGCATGCAGGTGACATCCTCGCGGGTCTCGAGGAGCTGCATCCAGCCGGCGGGTGCCCCGGCGGCCTCCGAGGCCGCCGCGATGACCTCGGCCAGGATGCGGTTGGTGCCGGCGGCCTCGCTGCCGCCCTTGAGGAGCACCGCATTGCCGCTCTTCAGGCAGAGGCTGGAGATCTGCACGAGGGCATCCGGACGCGACTCGAAGATCACGCCGATGACCCCGATCGGACAGCTGACCTTGTAGAGCTCCAGGCCCTGATCGAGTTCGGTGGCGGCCAGGGTCGCGCCGACCGGATCCGGCAGGGCCATCAGGCTGCGCACGCCGGCCACGGCCGTGGCGATCTTCGGCGCGTCGAAGCGCAGGCGCTTGAGCAGCGGCTCGGCCAGAGCCGTCGCGGCGGCGCGGCGGAGGTCCTCGGCGTTGGCCGCGGCGATGTCGGCGGCGCGGGCTTCCAGGGCCGACGCCACCGCCGCCAGCATGCGGTCCTTGTCCGCCCCGGCGGCTGCGGCCAGGGGTATGGCGGCCTTCTTGGCCGCACGGGCTGCTGATGCTACATCCATGACTGCTCGACTCCCGCACACCCCGGACGGCACCCCGACACGGCCCGCGCGGACCGCCCCGGCCGCCCGGCGGCACTGGCTGAATATAGGGAAACACCGCCCCGGGATCAAGCCGGCCGCGCCGCCGCCGCAGGGCTGTTCCAACGTCCGTTTCTGGCACCCCTTCAGGGTGCATGGTTTCTGGGTTCGGCTTTCCGGGGGTCGTGCTCTCGCGCGACCCCCGGCTACGATCTGGCACCCCTTCAGGGTGACCAGGTGAACGCCGGCGCGATCGTCGATCAGCCCTGCGCGGCCGTGGCCGGGGGTGGAAGCCGGGCTACATTGCGTTCCCGGGCGGCGCGGCATCCCCGTCGCCGCGGCCCGAGTCGGTCAGCCATGGAGGCCCGCAGCATCATGAACACACCCGGCGCACCCGCAGGCCGCGACGCGATCCGCCAGCGTATCGGCAACCTGGCCCAGCTCGGCGGGGCCCGCCACGTCATCCTCAACGAGGGCGCGGCCAAGGGCATGGCGGCCATCGATGTCGACACCGGTGCCGGCCTGCGCTTCACGGTCCTGCCCGATCGCGGCATGGACATCAGCCTGTGCTCGTACAAGGGCACCAACCTGGTCTACCTCACCGGCAATGGCGAGGTCAACCCGGCCTTCTACGACGCGGCCGGCCTGGGCTGGCTGCATACCTTCTTCGCCGGCCTGCTGACCACCTGCGGCCTGACCACGCTGGGCGCCCCCGGCCGCGATGGCGATGTCGAGCTGGGTCTGCACGGACGCTACAGCGCCCTGCCCGCCCGGCACGTCCAGGACCGCTCGGGCTGGCAGGGCGACCGCTATGCCATCGAGCTGCAGGGCGTCGTCGAGGAGACCCGGCTCTTCGACCACAGCCTGGAAATGACGCGGACCCTCCGCACCGAGATCCGCAGCCGGGCGCTGACCCTCCACGACCGCGTCGTCAACACCGGCTACAGCAGCAGCCCGTGCACCATCCTCTACCACATTAACGCCGGGCACCCGCTCCTCTCCGAGCACAGCGAGCTGGTACTGACGGCGGCGCGCACCGAGGCCCACGACGACACCTCACGGGCGGCCATGGCCGACTTCGCGCGCTTCGGCGCCCCGGTGCCGGGCTTTCAGGAGCAGAACTTCCTGCATCAGATGGCCCGCGGCGACGACGGCCTGGCGCATGCGGCCATGCTCAACCCGGCCCTGTCCGGCGGCCTCGGCCTGGCCCTCGCCTTCGATCCGGCGGAGGTGCCCTATCTGAACGAGTGGAAGATGCTCGGCCAGCGCGACTACGTCGTCGGCATCGAGCCCTGCACGGCGCCCTGCGCCAACCGCGCCCGCCTGCGCGAGGTCGGCCTGCTGCCGATGCTCGAGCCCGGCCAGAGCCGCGACATCACCCTGCACCTCCAGGTCCTCGAGGGCCCGGACGAACTTGCGGCCTACCGCCAGCGCCACGGTATGACGCCGGTCTTCGAGCCCTTCACGGCGCTCTGAGCGACCGTCCAGCGCGGGCCGCTGCCGGCCGGCGCCGGACGATCATGTGAAGCGGTAGACCCGCGGCGTTGACGCCGGTCTCCCGCCGGGAGCGCTTGTCCCCGCCGGCGGCTCAGCCGACGAAGGCGCGGGCATTCTGGAAGAGCCGCAGCCAGGGTCCCTCCTCGGCGGTCCA
>JAAYZO010000446.1 GCA_012514865.1 Lentisphaerota bacterium
GCCGCCCAGGCCACCCACACCGCCCCGCCCCTCGTCGAGCTCATGGTCGACGACCGGCACCTCGGCGCGCCCAGATACCACTTCGTACCCGTCCGAGATAACCTCGATCCCGCCATGCACGCCGCCGCCTGCTGCTGGGGCTCGTATCTGGGCTTCCTCAGCTGCAACACCATCAGCCAACTCTACTTCTACCGCTTCGCCGCCGGAGACTCGCCCGGCGCTCCGCTCACCGTCAACCTCGGCGGCGCCATCACCCCCAACTCGCAACCCGCCCTAATCCACGACGGATCCACCCTCCGCGCCTGGCACGTCGCCACGGACGCCCACCGCATCTTCACCGCCACCAGCGCCGACGACGGCGCTACTTGGTCCGCCTGGTCCCTCGTCCACGACTTCGGGACCGGCTACGCCTGCTCCGGCCTGGCGGCCGTCGCCACCCCCGGAACCCTCTGCTCCTGGGTCCTCCTCGTCGCCGTCCGCAACACCACCACCGGCGTCGTCACCGTGCACACCCTCTACGACATCGGCGGCGCCGTCTCCGGGCCCCACGCCTGGCCCCGCCCCGCCGCCGCCCTCAACGAGGGCCTCGCCGCCGTCCACGTCGGCGGCACCGCCGCCTATACCCGCGTCCTCTTCTTCTACGCCGGCCAGGCCGAAGGAACTACCGACAACTCCCTCCACACCTACCAACTCGACGTCCAGGCCAGCCTCCGCTTCTGGATCCGCTTCGGCTCTACCAACCTCGGAGAAGCACCCGGCTTCGCCTGGCGCTGGCCCGCCGCCTGCAACGTCCCCGGCGATAGAACATACGTTCTAGCCCAGGAGACCAGCCCCTCCGGCGCCACCTACCCGGTCCTAATCTCGCTCCTGCCCACCGGCGCCTACGTCTTCGTCGCGCCCGGCACCCTGCGCCGGCCGCTGCCGCCGGAGGGCAGCCGCACCCTCGCCCTGGCGGCCTCGTCCGCCGGCCTACACCTCGGACACCCCGGCCACATCCGTCACGCGCCCCTCTACACCAGCGCCGCGCGCGTGGACCTGACCCCCTACCTGATCTCCTACGATCTCTGGGATCCCCTCTTTCCCTGGGAGAGCCCGCGCCTCGGCAAGATCGTCCTCGGCGCCCACTCCGACTTCCTGCACCTGCCCTCCGCTCTGGACCTCGGCGCCATGCTGACGCTCCGCGAGGGATACGAGACCTCCGCCGGCCCTGAGTACAGCCCCGCCCCCCAGATCCACGTCGCCGAGATCACCCGCGACCCCCACACCATCACCCTCGGCGTCTATGACGCCCTCGGTGCCCTGGCCCGCACCCCGGCCCAGTTCACCGCCAAGCTCCGCACCTCGCCCTCTAACACCCTCTGGTACATCCACTCCCTTCTCGGAATGCCCTTCGCCGACGACAGCTCCCCCTACCTCTTCACCCCCGGCTACGCCCCCACCTACCTCATCCAGAGCGGAGCCCCGCTCCTCGCCCCCGTCCGCCGCGTCCTCGAACACACCGGCACCGCCCTCATCGCCCAGCCCCAGGA
>JAAYZO010000447.1 GCA_012514865.1 Lentisphaerota bacterium
GGGCAGGCGGTGCGTCTGTCGCCGGAGACCGCGCCGGTGTCGGTGCGCTTGGCCCTGCCGGCGGGCGTGTACAGCCTGCGGCTGCGCTCGCGGGCCGTGCAGCAGGACACCTACAGCGAGCTGCTGCCGCAGGCGGCCGGCGTGGATCTGCGGCCGCAGCCGGTGACCAACGACCTCTTCACCTGGCAGCGGTCGCACCTCACCCATGCGCAGGACGGCGAGGTCGAGATCCGGCTCGCCTGCCGCGAGGGCGCCGGGATGCTCCTGGATGCCATCCGCATCGAGCGTACCGGCCTGAACGAGCCGATCGGCCGGCTGAAGGACTTCCCGCGCGACACGGTCCTGGTCCGCGACGGCGCGGCGCGGTGTCTCATTGCCGCCGGCGATGGCGGGCGGTACCGTGACCAGGCGGCGGCGCTGGCGGCGGAGCTGAAGCGCCGGGGCGGTGTCGACATCGCGGTGCGCGATGCCGAGACGATCGACGAGGTCGACCTGCGCAGCCTGCAGGTCATCGCGCTGGGCGCCGCGGCGAGCAACATCGCCATGCTCAAGGCGCGCCCTGGCGGCTGGGGCGTGGTGCCCGCGCCGCCGGAGGACGGCACGCCGATGGTTTACGTGGCCGTGGACGTGCGCGGCACCGGCGCCAACGTCGTCATGCTTGGCGGTGCTGACGAGGCGCAGGTCCAGGCCAGCGTGGAGGCCTTCCTGGCGCATCTGCAGGCCGAGCCCGTCCTGCATCTGCCCTGGGTCCACCTGCCGCCGCCGGCCGTGCATGACCGCGATGCCTTCCGCGAACGCGCTGTCGCCAGCGGGAAGCTCCTGCGACAGGGCGCCATACGGCTCATCCTCAGGGATGCCAAGTACTACGACGACGCGGCCTTCTCGATGTACATGCACCGCTACTGGGAGTACCTCGACTCGGCCGATGTCCTGGCGCGGTCGTCGTACCACGGCGCCCTCGACATGGAGTTCCACAAACTCCTGCCGCAGTTCGAGCACCGCGAGCAGAACCCCACCTTCAGCCCCGCCGAGCATCTGGCCCTGACGCACCTCATGTGGAATCTCAACGAACTGAATGCCGGCCTCTTCGCGAAGTGGTGGGGCCTCCTCGAGGCCGCCGACGCCGACGACATGACCCGGCTCATCCGTGAGCGCGCCCCGGCGATCACCTGGAACCACCAGACCTTCCCCGCCCTCGGGCTGCTCTTCGGCGCGGACTACTTCGGACGACACTACGACCTGCGCGTCGCGCACCAGCGCCGCCAGTGGGTCGAGACCCTGATGCACGGCCAGTTCGTCGCGGCCAAGCCGATGTGCGACTGCTGGGGCTACCAGGATATCACCATCGCCCACACCGCCTACCTGGCCTCGCTGCTCGGGCGCTGGGACTACTACGAGCGCTACCCGCTGCATCAGTTCCTGCGCCTGCGTCTGGCGGTCCACGACAACCTCGGCGCCGGGGTCGGCTATGGCGATGTCGGCGGCTACAGCGCCCCGGTCGAAGGCGACCCGCGCGACTCGATGAGCAGCCTTGCCAGTGTCACCGGCGGCCGCATCGACCTGCGGCGGGTCACGCCGGAGGAGGTCGAGGGCCTCTACGTCCACCCGGTCGAGCCGCTCTGGTATGCCCAGTTTGGCGGCCGGAGCAGCACGCCCCTCGGGAAGGCTTTTGACAAGATCACCATGCGCCAGAGCCACGACCCGCGGCGCGCCTACCTCCTCCTCGACGGCCTCTCGGGCAGCAATCACGGCCACTGGGATGGGAATACCATCCTGCGCTTCACCGCCAACGGCCGCATGTGGCTCTGCGAGGGCGACTACCTCAAGGGCGACATGAAGGAGCACAACGGCCTCACCCTGACGCGCGACGCCAGGACCGCCGAGCCCGATCGCATCGTGGCACTGCGCGAGCAGTACCTGGATGACGAGTGGGGCCTCGTTATCACCCGCACCGCCGATTACGCCGGCACCGACTGGGACCGCCACCTGCTCTGGCACCGGCCCTCGGATACCTTCCTGATGCAGGACCGCGTCACGGCACGCCTGCCCGGCCACATCGACGCCAGCGTGCGTTTCCGGTCCCTCGGCACAGCCCGCCTGGAGGGCTGCGTCTGGCAGGTCGAGCAGGAGGGCGCTGAGCGCTTCACCCTCCACGCCCCCGGCAGCGGCCGGATCCTGACCGGGACGGCCCCGGAAGACGCCAAGAACTGGTCCGGGTACCCGTATGCGGAGCCGACGCCGCAGCTCCTGCGCCATCGCCAGTCGCGAGCTCTCGCGAGCGGCGAGTCGATGCTCTTCTCGCATGTCTTCTACGCCACCGGGCCTGAGGCGCCGCGGGGCCTGCAGGCGCAGGCGCTCGAGGGCGCCGGGGTGGTGACCACGGGTGACCTGGAGGCCGTGGTGCTGGCCGGCCCGGAGGTCGCCGTCGGTGACGTCGTGCTGCGTGCCGCGCAGGCGATCCTCACCCCGACGCGCCCGCTGCTGGTGTCCCTGCAGCGCCTCGAGTGTCCTGGGCTTCTCCTGACGGCGTCGTCGCCGGTGACCCTCTCGATCGATGTCGCAGCACGCCGGGCCGCGACCCGCGCCGAGGCGATGACGACCCTGATGGTGACGTGCGGCGACGTCCAGCGGCGGTACCGCATTGCCGCCGGGGAGGGCGCCCTCGACGAGCTCCCCCAGGAGCTTCTCGGCAGCCTGGAGCGCCTGCGCCAGGCCCTCGTCGCCGAGTCGGCCGCCGTGACGGCGGCGGGCCCCGCCAGCGCGGCGTCCGCCGCGCATCATGTCATGGCGCAGGCACAGGTCGCCCTGGCGGCGCCGGCCACCAGCCTGGCGCTGGCGCGCTTCGGCCAGCCGCCGATCCGGCATGCCCTGGTCGGGGGTGCCGATGGCACCCTGGCGGCAGTCCGTGAGGACGGCTCGATCGCCTGGCAGCAGCGCTTCGGCGGGCGTGTCAACGCGATCGCCGCGGGCGATCTCGATGGCGATGGCCAGGAGGAGGTCGCCATCGGCGTCGAGGACAGCCACCTCTACCTGCTCAATGCCGACGGCTCGACGCGCTGGAAGCGCTTCTTCGAGGCCTACCGTGCCTCCGGCGGCATCGAGGGGCACCCGCGCGTCGTGATGATGGCCGATTTCGAGGGCGACGGGACTCTCGAGGTGGCCGTGGGCTGCGCCAACAGCACCTTCTACGTCCTCGACGCCGCCGGTGAGCCGAAACGCAGCGCCACCGGGCCCTGGACCGTCGTCACCCAGCACAAGGCCTGCGGCATCGGCGCGGCGGACATGACCGGCGATGGCCTCCTCGAGCTCCTCTGCGGCTATACCTACCAGGGGCGCATGATGGCCGACTTCTCGCGCTCGGGCTACGACCGCTTCAGCACCCTCACCGGGACCCACGGCGGCAGTGCGGCGATCACCGCGGCGGACTTCGATGGCGATGGCAGGGCCGAGGCCGTCTTTGCCGATCGCGCTGGCAAGGTGACCATGGCCAAGCCCTACGTGAAGCAGCGCGGGCCGGCCACGATCGTCTGGCAGACCTACCTTGGCGACGACGCTCACACCCGCGCCCTCGCCGCCGACCTCGCCGGCGACGGCCAGCCCAAGCTGGTCCTCGCCTCCGACAGCGGCTTCATCGCCGTCCTCGACGCCGAGGGCGAGATGCTCTGGATCCGCCATGCCGACGACGCGGTCAGCGATGCGGCCGTGCTCAGCGGCGGCGGCCGACCGAGCCTGGTGCTGCGCTCGTCGTACGACGGCACGGTGGCGGCCTACGGCCACGACGGCGCTCCGCGCGCTCTCTGGCGCACCGACAGCCCGGTCCTCCGAATCGCCGCCGTCCGCGCCGAGGCCTCGGACCTGGCCTGGGCCCTGGAGGAATACCGCCTGACCCTCCTGAAGATCGCCGGCGACTGAGCGCCGCCTGGCGGCGCGATGGCGGCCCGACGCAGGAGCGCCTCGCGGTTGGGGACAGCAGCGCGTGATGGGAGGCTTCTCGCCAAGCCGCCAAGATCGCCAAGGAGAGGGGGATGGGCAGACCGAAGAGGATATGGAGAGCCGTGTGGACGCGTCGGGCGAGTAATCGACCGCCACCGCCTCCCTGACTGACCGCCGTTCGCCCCCCCGTCGAGCGCGTTCAGCAAGCACCGAAACGGCCCCGAAAGCCGCGCCAGTCAACGAGTCATGAAGTGCCGGAATGCCCTGGATTCGACGTGGGACCACGTTGTCTGCACACGGCGCCGGCGAGGCGTGGGCCGTCAGGTCCAGACAGGTATTCACCGCAGAGGACTCGGAGGAGCGCAGAGGAGGGACGTCAAGGAGAAGAGCGGGGCCGTGGTCGACGCCGCCATGAAGGCGTCTGCGTGGCCAACCGTCTATGGGTGTTCCTCTGCGTCCCTCTGCGTCCTCTGCGGTGGAACAACGATCCCCTGCCGCGGTTCGCCAGGACGTCAGTCCAGACCTATCTTCACACGGTTACTTGCCAATGACCATCAAGCCACTGTACGTGTGACGACAGGTTTGACCCCAAGGCCCTGCTCGGATGCGAACACTAGGATACACTGCACTGTTCCTGCTCCTGTCCGGCATCGTCGTGAGCTACGTGCTGACGCGATCGTCTGAGAACCGACGTGTGGAGGCCAGGGACAGGCAGCGCCATGCTGTCTGCGGCCTATCGGCAGCCGCATCGGGGACGGTTGTTTTCTGGACGGCTGACAACCGCCTCATCTCCCTGGCTTCTTCGGATGGCATGCTTGGCTGGGAGCGGGTCTTGCGCAGCCCCCCTCTGAGCGGGGTCACTCTGTGTGCGTCAAGCGATCGCGTGTTTGTGCTCGCCGCTTCAGGGATCACCGCTATCGAGACGCAATCAGGCATGACTGCGTGGATCGATGAGAGGCCCGATCTCATCGCAGGTTTCCTTGACCTGCAGGGGAGAAGACTGAGCTATGTTGACGCGCAAGGCACCTTCTATTCCCGCAACGCCTCCGATGGCAACGGGCTTGCCGTCACCAGGCTTCAGTTCCTCGATCCGTCCGTGATCGCGGTCTCTGAGGGGGCGCTTTACGCCCTGGCTTCTTCATCACTTCAGCGGGTCGACAGGGCCACGGGCAGGGCTTCCTGGCGAGTGCCCGTGGCGTCTGAGACGAGCAGTCGCATCGGCTGTGCACAGACCAGGCTCTTTCTTGTGTCACCGGACCCCTCGACGCCTCGCCAGTCCGTCATCTCAGCTATTGCCGCCGCTGACGGGAAGGTCCTCTGGTCCAGTGAAGTGCCGTCCTCTGGCACGATCGATGTCAAGGCTGTCGAGGGTGTCGTCTGCGTTCTGACGACGCAGGATGGTGTGTTTGCTTTTGACCAGGAGACGGGGGCTCGTGGATGGCGGTCGAGCCCGTACCGGGTAGCTTCCCCGTGCGCTGTGTCTGATCAGAAGATCGTCTTCGGCACTCGCCCCAGCGGGCTGGTAGCACTGGACGCTCGTGACGGCAGCACGAGTTGGTCTTTGGGGACCGAAGGACTGGTCAGTGCTACGCCAGTATCATGTGGCTCGGCTGTCTTTGTCGGCACCAGGCATGGCGTCGTTCTTGCCGTTGCAGACGATGGGCAGCCCCTGTGGCGATTCGCTGCGGGGCGCATGGCCAAGACACCCATGCGGGGCTCACGCGAGACGTTCTGAGCGGGAATCGGGAAGCTATCGCCCCCTGAGCAACGGATCGCGGTGGCCGGTGCTCGTGGGGGCCGGTGCCGTATGCAGCTATGCTCTTGCCGAACGGGTGGACACTGTCTTCAAGCCTGTCTTCGCACGCTCATCTGCCACTGACCATCAATCCACCGTGCGTGTGACGACAGGTTTGGCCCCAAGGCCCCACTGTCTTCGCACGCTCATCTGCCACTGACCATCAAGACACTGTGCGTGTGACGACAGGTTTGCCCCCAAGGCCCCAGGCATTCACCGCAGAGGACTCGGAGGAGCGCAGAGGAGGGACGTCAAGGGGGAGAGCGGGGCCGTGGTCGATGCGGGCATGATGGTTCCTGCGTATGGCCGATCGGGTATGATTGCTCCTCTGCGTCCCTCTGCGTCCTCTGCGGTGGAACAACGATCCCCTGCCGCGGTTCGCCAGGACGTCAGTCCAGACCTATCTTCACACGGTTACTTGCCAATGACCATCAAGACACTGTGCGTGTGACGACAGGTTTGACCCCAAGGACCAGGCATCTACCGCAGAGGACTCGGAGGAGCGCAGAGGAGGGACGTCACGGGGGAGAGCGGGGCCGTGGTCGATGCGGGCATGATGGTTCCTGCGTGGCCGATCGGCCATGGGTGTTCCTCTGCGTTCCTCTGCGTCCTCCGCGGTGGAACAACGATCCCCTGCCGCGGTTCGCCAGGACGTCAGTCCAGACCTATCTTCACACGGTTACTTGCCA
>JAAYZO010000448.1 GCA_012514865.1 Lentisphaerota bacterium
ATGCACATCGACGACTTCGCGCCCAACCTGTCGTTCTTCTTCTCCAACGGCATGGATCCGGAATACACCGTGATGGGCCGCGTGGCGCGCCGCATCTGGGCGGTCGCCCTGAAGCGCAAATACGGCGGGTCGGTGCGCGCCCAGCAGCTCAAGTACCACATCCAGACCTCCGGCCGCTCCCTGCACAGCCAGGACATCCAGTTCAACGACATCCGCACGACCCTGCAGGCCCTGTGCGCGATCTACGACAACTGCAACAGCCTGCACACCAACGCCTTCGACGAGGCCATCACCACGCCGAGCACCGAATCGGTGCGGCGTGCCCTGGCCATCCAGCTCATCATCAACCGCGAGTGGGGCCTGACCAAGAACGAAAACATGAACCAGGGCAGCTTCATCGTCGAGGAGCTGACCCGCCTGGTCGAGGAGGCCGTGCTGGCCGAGTTCGACCGCATCACCGAGCGCGGCGGCGTGCTCGGCGCCATGGAGACCGGCTACCAGCGCAGCAAGATCCAGGAGGAGTCCCTCTATTACGAAGCCCTGAAGCACAGCGGAGAGCTGCCGATCATCGGCGTGAACACCTTCCGCGACCCGCACGCCGCCGACGACCCGATGAGCGAAGGCCTGGAGCTCGCGCGCGCGACCGAGGAGGAAAAGCAGTCCCAGCTCAAGCGCCTGGCCGATTTCAAGCAACGCCACGCCCACGAGGCCCCGGCGGCCCTCGAACGGCTTCAGCAGGCGGCCCTCGGCAACGGCAACGTCTTCGCCGAACTGATGAACACCGTGCGGTCGTGCAGCCTGGGGCAGATCACTCAGGCGCTCTATGCGGTGGGGGGGCAGTACCGAAGGAACATGTGAGCCGCTGTGGCGCATAGGACTTAACCGGGATTACGTTCGATAAGGAGGCATGTGAATGAGAAGAGCAGTCATTGTTAGCGCGGTACGGACCGCCCTCGGCGGCTTCAACGGATCGCTCGCCGGCGTCGGCGCGACGAAGCTGGGCGCCATCGTCATCGCGGAGGCCATTCGGCGGGACGGGATCGAGAAATCGGCGGTCAACGACGTCATCATGGGTCAGGTGCTGCCCTGCGGCTACGGCCAGAACCCGGCCAAGCAGGCGGCCGTCCTGGCCGGCATGCCCTGGGAAACCGAGTGCCTCACGATCAACAAGGTCTGCGGCTCGGCCTTGAAGGCGGTCATGCTGGCGGCCCAGGCCATCCAGACCGGGGACGCCGATGTGGTCGTCGCCGGCGGCATGGAGAACATGAGCAGCGCGCCCTACTACCTCGAAAAGGCGCGCTTCGGCTACCGCATGGGGCCCGGGACCCTGCAGGACCACATGGTCCACGACGGGCTGTGGGACATCGTCAACGACTTCCACATGGGCATCTCCAACGACCTGTGCTCGCAGAAGTACGCCGTCGGCCGCGAGGACCAGGACCGCTACGCGGCCGAGTCCTACCGCCGGGCCTTGGCGGCTGTGCGGGACGGCCGCTTCGCCGATGAAATCGTGCCGGTGGCGATCCCCCAGCGCAAGGGCGAGCCGGTCGCCTTCCAGCAGGACGAGTGCCCGCGGGAGACGAGCTACGACCTGTTGGCCAAGATGAGCCCGGCCTTCCAGAAGAACGGGTTCGCCACCGCGGGCAACGCCTCGGTGATCAGCGACGGCGCCGCCGCCGTGGTGGTCATGGCGGAGGAGAAAGCGGCCGCGCTCGGCTGCCGGGTCCTGGCCGCGGTCGGCGCCCAGGCTTCGGCCGGGCTGGACATGAAATACGTGCTGGTAGCCCCGATCCTGGCCGTGCCGAAATGCCTCAAGAAAGAAGGCATCGGCATCGACGACGTGGACCTGTTCGAGATCAACGAGGCCTTCAGCGGCTCGACGGTGGCCGTGCTGCGCGAGCTGAAGCTCGACCCCGCCAAGGTCAATGTCAACGGCGGCAGCGTGGCCCTGGGGCATCCGATCGGCGCGAGCGGCTGCCGGGTGCTCGTGACGCTGCTCCACGAAATGATCCGCCGGGATCTGAAAACCGGACTGGCGTCGCTCTGACTGGGCGGAGGCGAGGCGGTGG
>JAAYZO010000449.1 GCA_012514865.1 Lentisphaerota bacterium
GAGCAGGACAGCCCGGACCTGGTGATTCTCGACCTCATGCTGCCGGGAATCAACGGCTGGGACCTTTTCAACGCCTTCCGCCGCCAGCGGCCCGGGATTCCCATCATCATGCTCACCGCCCGCGCCGAAGAGCCTGACCGGGTCGCCGGGCTGGAGATGGGCGCCGACGATTACGTCACCAAGCCCTTCAGTATGCGGGAACTCATGGCCCGTGTGCGGACCGTCCTGCGCCGCAGCCATTCCTATGTCGAGGCGCCGCCGGTCATGAGCAAATCCGGGGTAAACCTGGATTCTGAGCGGCATGAAGTGACGGTGGACAACCGGCAGGTGCATCTGTCGCCGCGCGAGTTCGACCTGCTGGCCTACCTCATGCAGCGAGCCGGCCGGGTGCGCAGCCGTGAGGACATTCTCCAGGCCGTATGGGGCCAGGAGGACTATCTGGACGAGCGTACGGTGGATGTGCATGTGCGCTGGCTGCGGACCAAGATCGAGAAGGACCCCTCAAACCCGGAGCGTTTGCTGACCGTGCGCGGGGTCGGATATAAGTTCGCCGAGGCCTGATGAGACTCTCTTTCCGCTGGAAGATAGCGCTTGCTTTTACCGCCCTGTCGGTCCTCATGCTGGCGGCCGTATATCTGTACCTGCACGCCGCGATTACGCGAAGCACCGTTGCCACGACCGAGCACGGCCTGCTTGTCACCGCGCGGGTCATGGCCCGCCAACTGCCCCATCCCCCCTGGGCCTCGTCCTCAGGTCTGCAGAGCCTCGTGACGGAGCTTGACCAGACCTCTCAGATCCGCCTCACGCTCATTGACCCCACGGGCACCGTCGTCGCCGACAGCCGTGAGGCCCCTGCCTCCATGGAGAGCCACGCCAACCGCCTCGAACGCCTGCAGGCGCTCAGGGAGGGATCGGGGGTGGCTGTCCACATGAGCCGGACCCTGAAGATGCCCATGATCTACGTAGCACTGGCAGTGGACGGCCCGGACGCCGCCAAATGGATGCTGCGGCTTTCTCGCCCCGTGACAGAGGCGCAGGTCGCCTCACAGCGGCTGCAACAGGTTATGCTGGTCGCGGTCGCCATCGCCGCCGGGCTCGTGTGGTTGCTCAGCCTTGCTCTCGCTGGCGCGCTGACACGGCCGGTCCGCCACCTGGTCCGTGTCGCCCGGCGCATTAACAAGGGCGACCTGCAGGCCCGGGCGGAGCCTGTTGACGACCCCGAACTGGGGCAGCTCAGCGAGGTGTTCAACTCAGCTCTGGACTCGTTGGCCTCCCACGCCGCCACGGCGGACCGCGAGAGCCGCTACTATTCGGCCATCCTGCAGCAGATGGGCGATGCAGTGGTCATAGTGGATCAGGGAGGGCATGTCGAGTTTATCAACCCCGTCTTCGCGCGGCTGTTTGGCGTTGACATCGAGACAGTGCGCGGGCGGACCGCTGAAGAAATCACTCTGAACTACGAACTCAGCTCGCTGCTCATGCGCGCGGTCGAGCAAAAGTCCGTACAGCATGATGAAGTGCGGCTGCTCCATCCCGAGACCCGGCAACTGGCGACCATTGTCACGCCCCTGACCGACAGCCACGGGAAGGTAATCGGAGCCATCGGTCTCCTGCGCGACGTCACCGACCTGCAACGGCTCGACGAGGTGCGCCGTGAATTCGTGGCCAATGCCAGCCACGAACTCCGTACTCCGGCTGCGGGCATCAAAGCGCTCGCCGAGGCCCTTGAGGTGGGGGCCTTGAAAGACCCTGAGAAAGGGCCGCGTTTCGTACACCAGATCGTCCAAGCGGCAGACAGGCTGACCGACATCCTCGATGATATGCTGACACTTACGCGCGTGGAGC
>JAAYZO010000048.1 GCA_012514865.1 Lentisphaerota bacterium
TACCAGACACGCATCCTCGAGGGCGGCACGAACCTCTCCACCGGCCAGCGCCAGCTCCTCTCGATCGCGCGGGCACTCCTGGTCGAGCCGCGGCTGCTGATCATGGACGAGGCGACCTCGAGCGTCGACACCGCCACCGAAGCCCTCATCCAGAAGGCCCTGGCCACCCTCCTCAAGGGCCGTACCGCGGTGGTCATCGCCCACCGCCTGACCACCGTCCGGAATGCCGACGGCATCCTGGTCATCGACAACGGGCGCATCGTCCAGCGCGGCCGCCACGACGAACTCATGGCCGCCGGCGGGCTGTACCGCGAACTCTACGAGCGCCAGTTCCTGTCGGCGGATCCTGCGCCGGCGGCCGCTGACGGCCGCTGACGCAAGGTCCGTCTCAGAGGCCCCAGCAGTCGTCGATGGGCTTCTGGAAGGCGCGCACGCGGCCGCTGAGGACGCTGGCGACCGCCACCGGCCGGCCGAGGGCGGCGGACTCGAAGCAGGCCTCGCTGAGGGCCTTGGCGCGCAGGCCGGCAGTGCCGTCCATCTCCGGCTCGCGGCCGGTGCGGATGGCGTTGACGAAGTCCCATACCTCGATTCCGAAGGCGTCCATGCAGCCATAGGGGAAGAGTCGCTGGCGCTGGTCGTTCGAGAGAGTCGCCATGTACTGCTCGACGATCTCGGCATTGGCGACCGTCCGGCCGTCGGCGAGGGTCGCCTCGGCGCCGCCCTGGAAGCAGTGGAAGGGGAAGCCGAGGTCGCGCATGGATCCCTCGGAGCCGTAGTAGAGGGCCGTGGCCAGTTTCTGGCCTGGCGCGCTGCGCGAGTAGGCCCAACTGATCAGCAGGCCGCTCTCGAAGCGCAGGGTGATCATCCAGGTATCCTCGACATCGGCCTGGGCCTCGCCCAGCACCGGCACGCCCTGGATGGTCCGGCGGTCCCAGGTGCGCATGTCGCAGGCGACCTCACGCACCGGCCCGAAGAGGTGCTGGACCATGTCGGTGAAGTGAGCGCCGCTGTCCATGATCATGCCGCCGCCGACGAGGAGGTTGACGCCGCGCCATTTGAAGGCCGAGAGGTCGTAGTTGAAGGCGCCGTTGTCGGCCGACTGGACGATCGCGAAGCGCAGATCGCCGATGAGCCGTCGCTGGTTCAGTGCCCAGTGCGCGGCGCGCGAGTTCTGGCAGCGCCGGACCTGCTCGGCGGTGGCGACAACGCGCCGCCGGCGGCGGCCGGCGGCGATGATGGCCTTGGAGGCGCGGATGGTGATCCCGAGCGGCTTCTCGACCTGGACATGAAGCCCGGCGTTCAGGAGCTCGATGGCGCAGGTGTGGTGGGCGTAGTGCGGGGTACAGATGTCGGCGGCATCGGCAACACCGGCGGCGCCCAGTGCCGCAACCGAGGTGAAGACCCGCGGTGTGCTGCCCTGGAAGGCCGCGATCTCGGCGGCGGCCGCCTCGGCGCGCTCGGGCACCACATCGCAACAGGCCGTGACCGTGAACTCCCGGCAGCCCGCCGCCAGCAGGGCCTTGTAGCCCTGGCGATGTGCCTTGGCGATACCGCCGCAACCCACCAGCGCCAGACGAACCGTGTCAGACATGGTCGGCTCCTCCTGGATCCCGGGCCGGCCCGCGCGGCGCATCCGGCCGCGCCCCGGCGGTGTTTGTCGGGGCGGCGCCCGGGGACGCGGCGCCCTGGCGCCGCTGAGGCCCGGGCAGGGCGGGTCAGCCTCGGTACTCCGGGGCTGAGTGTAGCCCCTGGCGGGGTTGCGTGCAACCCTGCTGGCAGGCCCGCGGCCAGTCGGGTAAGGTAGGATGCGGTCAGCGCGGCAGCGCGCCGACGACATACCCTGTGGAGGACAGTACCATGCAGACCGGACGTGTTCTGCTGATCAGCGGCATCCTCTTGGCGGCGGCTCTGGCGCAGGAGCCCTCGGCCACACGGCGCCCCGGGCGCGTCCTCACCGGCTGGGGCGGCGGCAAGCCCGACGAGGTCGTCCCCCAGGCCGCCGCCATCGGCTTCTCGGAACTGATCATCCACCACGACAACGCGGCCGTCTTCGCGCGGACCATCGAACTCGGCCGCCAGCATGGCATCGACGTCTACGCCTGGATGTACCTCGGCGACCTGCCGGCCTGGAAGAAGGCCTTCCCCGACGCCGAGGCGCCGATGCAGGTGATGAGCGCCGCCGAGCAGTCCGCCCTGGCAGCGCTGACGGCCGACACCAGCCTGGGGAAGTCCGGCTACCAGTACGGCGGCGAGCCGGTGCGCGCCGGCGAGGTCCTGATGACGCCGCTGCTCTGCCTGCACGACCCGCGCGTCCTGGAGGCCTTCACGCGCCAGATCGACGAGATCCTGGCTGTGCCCGGCACCGCCGGCATCGCCCTGGACTACGTCGGCTACCAGAACTACCACACCTGCTACTGCCCGACCTCGACGCGGCTCCTGGAGGCCTACCAGGCGGAGCATCCGGCCCTCCCTGCCAACGTCGCCCGGCAGCGCTTCTCGCTCGAGAGCCTGGTCGAGTTCAACCGGCGCCTGGCGGCCCACGCCTACGCCCGGCGGCCCGAGGCTAAGGTCATCACCCATATCTACCCGGTGTACCTCCCCGAGCCCCTCTATGGCAACCGCCTCGACCTCGACGTCTGCGGCCAGACCGCGGCGTGGTACTTCGATCCCCTCTGGAGTGAGCAGAAGATCCGTGCCTACGCCCGCGTCATCGCCGGCGAGGCCAAGCGCTACCACGCCCGCCCCGAAGGCGCGGCCATGATCGGCTACTACAACGCCCCGGGGAAGTTCACCGTGAAGAGCCCGGAGAGGCTCCGTATGGAGCTTCAGGCCATCCTCGACAGCGGCTGCACACGAGTGCAGGTGTGCTCGTTCGGCGACGTGCTGCGCACGCCGGAAGCGGCCGCGGTCTTCCGGGAGTTCTTCGGACCGGCCGCCACGCCGTAGAGGCTCGTACGGAACACCGCGGCGTGGTGCTGTCGACGCCGTTGTCGCTCGTGGACGCCTTCGCGTCTGTGGACACTCGCGCTCCACACCGGTGGCGAGCGATGTCTCGCCTTGCTCTGTCCGACGCGTCCGTGCCCCGGGGATCTGACTGCGGCGGCAACGCCCCGACGCCCGGTGCCCGACACGGTGCCCGCAGATCCCGTCCGTACTACTATCCGCCACAACCTTGCTTTCCTGGCGAGTTTCCGACCCCGGACGCCCGAGGCCCGAGGGCAAACGCCCAACGCCGAACGCCCAACTCCGAACTCCGAACTCCGAACGTCGA
>JAAYZO010000450.1 GCA_012514865.1 Lentisphaerota bacterium
GCCAGAACCGGACTTCCAAACAGCCCGCCCTCGCCGACCCCGGCGGTTGCATCATCCCCCAACCGCACTACCTTGCCACCGGTCAGGCGGCACCGCGAGGCCGACCCCGCGGCCGCGCCGACCACCGACACGCCGACCCCGACACACACGCGACTACGGAGGCTCAGACCCGGTGACCTGGCGCGCCGTCATACTCGGACTCATCGCCGCCGCCGGCATCTGCGGCGTGACGTACTACAACGACTGCGTCCTGCACCAGAGCCTGCTCATCAGCGACCACATGCCCGTCGTCATCTACGGCGGACTCTTCTTCGCCGTCGCCCTCCTCAATCCCCTCCTGCGGCGCCTCCGGCCCTCCTGGGCCCTGCGCTCACCCGAACTGGCCGTCATCATGGCCCTCGTCCTCGCCGCCTGCGCCATCCCGGCCTTCGGACTCATGCGCACCTTCACCGCCTCGCTGATCCTGCCCCACCACCACGCCCTCAAACAGCCCGCCTGGCGCGAACACAAGGTCGTCGGCATGGTCCCGGAGAAGATGCTGGCCGACATCAGCCATGACGAGGATGCCACCCTGACCGCCTTCGTCCAGGGCCTCAGCGAGGGCAACCGCCATATCTCCTGGCGGCAGATCCCGTGGTCAGCATGGCAGCGCACCCTCGGCTTCTGGATTCCCCTCATCCTGGCCCTCTGGATCGGCCTCATCGCCCTGGCCGTCGCCATCCACCCGCAGTGGGCCCACCACGAACAGCTCCCCTACCCCATCGCACGCTTCGCCGACAGCCTCCTGCGCGGCTTCGACTCGGCCCAGCCCCTCCTGCGCAACCGCCTCTTCTGGCTCGGCTGCGGCGCGATCTGGCTGATCTACGCCTGGAACTACCTCGTGGGGTGGTTCCCCGAACTCATCCCCATCAAGACGAACCTCGCCTTCTGGCCCCTGGCCAAGCTCGTGCCGACCTTCATGAAGGGCGGCGGCGGACGGCTCCTCCATATCACCCTGCGCTTCATGCCCATCGGCTTCGCCTACTTCCTCGCCGGCGATGTCTCGTTCTCCCTCGGCATCGGGCCGTACCTCTGGTGCTGGATCGCCGGCGCCTTCGCCGGCTATGGCATCGCCCTCGAGGCCGGCGACTACATGTCCCTGCGACCCGCCAGCATGATGAACTTCGGCGCCTACCTCGGCATGCTCCTCTCCGTCATCTACTGCGGCCGACACTACTACAGCAACCTCCTCAGACGCTCCGTCGGACTCCCCGGCAACGCCGGCACCGAGCAGGTCTGGGCCATGCGTATCGCCATGCTCGCCCTCGGACTCTTCACCGCCCTCCTCGGCACCGCCGGACTGGACTGGCCCCTCGCCATCGGCTACGCCTTCGGCACCATCGTCATCTTCGTGGTCATGAGCCGCATCACCGCCGAAACCGGACTGTTCTTCATCCAGGTCTGGGCCTTCCCCTGCGTCCTGCTCTGGGGCCTCATGGGCGCTGAGGCCCTCGGACCCAGCGCCATCGCCACCCTCTGCCTCATCTCCGGCGTCCTCCTCCTCGACCCGCGCGAAGCCCTCATGCCCTACATCACCAACTCGCTCCGACTCCTCGAGTGGCACCACGTCCGCCTCGCCCGACCCGCGGTCCTCTGCGTCGTCGCCATCCTCCTCGGCCTCTGCATCGCCATCCCCGTCACCCTCTACTTCCAGTACGACCGCGGCCTCGCCACCGTCGACTCCTGGACCCAGCTCGCCAGCAGCTTCCCCTTCACCAACGCCCTCGGCGTCCACCGCGAACTCGCCGCCCGCGATACCCTCGAGGCCGCCGAGGCCTGCACCGGCCTCGGACGACTCCTCGCCATCCGCCCCGACCGCGCCTGCCTCACCGGCTTCATCGCCGGACTCGCCCTCGTCATCGCCTGCGCCGCCGCCCGCGTGCGCTCGACACGATGGCCCCTCCACCCCGTCCTCTTCCTCGTCTGGGGGACCTACCCGGCCTGGCGCTTCGCGCCCTGCTTCCTCATCGGCTGGCTCGCCAAGACCCTCGTCGTGCGCTACGGCGGCGCCCAGCTCTACCGCCGACTGGCACCCCTCTTCATCGGCATCATCGCCGGCGAAATCCTCGGCTACCTCACCGGCATCCTCGCCGGAGTCGCCTACACCCTCTGCACCGGCGAGCTGCCACGCTACAACCTCTGGCGCTGACCCGATCATCCCGGCGCCCCCCCTACAGCGCGGCGCGGAGACCGCGCCGGCGCTCGCCCGGTCACCCGGAAGGGGTGCCAGATCGTAGCCGGGGGTCATGCGCAGCACGACCCCCGGAAACGCGAAACCACGAACCACGCACCCTGAAGGGGTGCCAGAACCCGACGCCGGAACCGCCCACCCTCGACGCCATACCCATCAAGCTAAGCGGTTAGGGACTGCCTGGCCTGGTCTCTGGGGATCATCGGCAGTGCGTTGCTGAGGATGTCCTCGATAGTGGGCTTGCACTTCTGGCTGGTCTTCCTGCAGAACCTCC
>JAAYZO010000451.1 GCA_012514865.1 Lentisphaerota bacterium
GGAGGTTCTGCAGGAAGACCAGCCAGAAGTGCAAGCCCACTATCGAGGACATCCTCAGCAACGCACTGCCGATGATCCCCAGAGACCAGGCCAGGCAGTCCCTAACCGCTTAGCTTGATGGGTATGCGGTACAGCCCGGCGCCCCGGCCGCCGGGGCGCCCCGCGCCGGGGCGGCCCGGGCGGGGCGCCCTCAGGCGAAGCTGTAGATGTGCAACTGGTCCTCGAAGACCTTCTCCAGCCGCCGGCGGGGCGCCGCGTCGATCTGCGCCTGGGTGGCGCCGGCGGGCATGGGCTCCACCAGGGCCTCGAAGCGCCCCGGCATCGGCAGCGGCACCGTGAAGGGCCGGCAGCGGCCCACCCGTGAGAGGGCCTCGCGAGCCCCCTCGCGGATCATGGCCCGAGCCCGCTCCGGCGCCACCATCCGGCAGCTCTCACGGCTGAAGCCATGCTTGACGGCCACCGTCACCACCTCGTCACCGAGGAACTCGCGCGTCTCGCGGCAGGCCGCGGCGTCGCCGGTGACCATGACCACCGGTATGCCGAAGTGCCCGAAGATCATGGCCTCCTGGCCGATCTCGCCGAACTCGCGGTCGTGGTACCAGTAGCGCGCGTCGGTGCGCGAGTTCTGCGTATGGCAGAGGACGCCGTCGGGGGTATGCGCCATGGCGTGGTAGCCGACCAGCATGCCGCAGTCGAAGCTCTCATCCAGTCCGGGCGCCACGCCGAAGCCGCGGCCGCAGATGTACTCCGCGCCGGGGTGCATCAGTTCCGGGATCACGTTCAGGGGATGGCCATGGCCGTCGAGGACGCAGACGCGGGCCGCGCCGCCGGCCAGGCAGCCATCCACCGCCGCCGCGATGTCGCCCATGAGCAGTCGACGCGCCCCCTGGTACAGCTCGCCATCGCTGTCGCGCGTCTGGGCAAAAGTGGTGACACCACTGATGCCCTCCAGATCGGTCACGATGTAGACGTTCATCGGCGCCTCCTGAATCCGGTTGCCCATCGAGTCGTTACACGCACACCGCACTCGTCCGGAACGTAGCCGATGCCGCAGGTAGGCGCCACGAGCCGAGTGGCGTTCCACGGAACGATCGTCGCAGCGCCGCATTGACGCGGGGGTCTTCCGGCGTCATCTTGAGCGCCGCTCCGGAGAGCAGGAAAGACCGGCCAAGCCATGCCAACAACCGCAGCCCTCGACACCCCGTCGGACCGACCCGCACGGCCGCCGCCGCGGCGTCGCGGGAAGGCCTCAGGCCGGCAGCGTGTCACGCGGGAAGGACCCTGAGCTATGCACTGGATCGACTGGCTCGTCGTCGCCGCCGGGATGGCCATCGTCATCGCCATTGGCCTGCGTACCCAGCGCTACGTCCGCGGCGTTGCCGACTTCCTCACCGCGGGACGGGTCGCCGGGCGTTACGTTCTCTGCGTCGCCGGCGCCGAGGCGGCCATGGGCCTGGTCAGCCTGGTCGCCATGTACGAGGTCTACTACAAGTCCGGCTTCGCCTACGGCTTCTGGGGTGCCGTCGCCTCGCCCCTGTTCATCGTGCTGAGTCTCACCGGCTACTGCGTCTATCGTTTCCGCGAGACGCGCGCCATGACCATGGGCCAGTTCCTCGAGATGCGCTACAGCCGGCGTTTCCGCATCTGCGCCGGCATCCTGCAGTCGATATCGGGCATCGTCAACTACGCCATCTTCCCGGCGGTCGGGGCGCGCTTCCTGGTCTACTTCTGCGACCTGCCGGTGGAGACCACCATCGGCGGCTGGGTCTTCCCGACCTTCGCCCTGGCGATGGCAGCCTTCCTGGGCCTGGCGCTGGTCATCGCCTGTCTCGGCGGCCAGATCACCATCATGGCCACCGACTGCATCCAGGGCCTGCTGAGCTACCCGATGTACGTCGTCGTCGTGCTCTTCTTCTTCACGCGCTTCTCGTGGTCGCGCGACATCGCCCCGGCCCTGCTCGACCGCCCGCCGGGCCAGAGCCTGATCAATCCGTTCGACATCACCGCCCTGCGCGACTTCAACCTCTTCGCGGTCCTGGTCGGCATCGTCGGCAACGTGGTCAACCGCATGGGCTGGTCCGGCTCGCAGGGCTACAACTGCGCCGCCAGGAATGCCCATGAGCAGAAGATGGGCGCCGTGCTGGGCACCTGGCGCGCCGGCTTCTCCACGATGATGTACGTCCTCCTGGCCGTCGTCGCCTTCGCCTACCTCAACAGCGACAAGTTCCAGGGCGGCCCGACCGGCGCCGTCGCCTGCCGTACCGACCTCGCCGTCAAGGCCGCCGAGGACGTGGTCTCGGCACCCCATCTCCGCGAGGCGCGCGACCTCGTGGTCGACTACCTGAAGACCGGGACCATCACCCCCGAACTCCAGACGATGCTCGACAAGACCGCCGCCATCAAGGCCCAGGAAGAGGCCGACCGCGCCCGCCTGCGCTACGCCGCCGAGCGCGAAGCCGAGCAGGCCAAGGCCGCCGCGGGGGACACCGCCGTAGAGGAAGCCCCCGAGGAGACCAAGGCCCCCACCGCCGAAGAGATCGCCCGGGCCGCCGCCATCAGCGACGCCGAGGCCCGACACCTCGCCCGCGAGGCGCGCATGCGCACCGCCCAGGATGCCATCCGCGCCGTCGACCCCGGTGCCTCGCAGACCTTCGCCACCATCTTCGGCCAGATGCGCGTCCCGATCGCCCTGCGCTACCTCATGCCCATCGGCATCACCGGGCTGTTCTGCGCCATCTGCGTCTTCCTGCTGGTCTCCACGGACACGACCTACCTGCACTCCTGGGGCAGCATCCTGGTCCAGGACGTCATCCTGCCCATCCGCGGCAAGCCCTTCACCCCGAAGCAGCAACTGCGCCTCCTGCGGATGCTCATCGGCTTCGTCGCCGTCTTCGCCTTCTTCTTCAGTTGGTTCTTCGGCCAGGTCGACTACATCTCGATGTTCTTCACCATCACCGGCGCCATCTGGCTCGGCGGCAGCGGCCCCTGCATCGTCGGCGGGCTGTACTGGAAACGCGGCGCCACCGCCGGCGCCTGGGCGTCCCTGATCTTCGGCTCGACCATGGCCCTGACCGGCATCATCCTCCAGAAGCTCTGGGTGCCGAAGCTCTACCCGTGGCTCTATGAGCATGGCAAGGTCGACGCCATCGCGGTCTGGCTGGAGCGCCTCTCCGGGCCCTTCGAGCCCATCATCAAGTGGCGCATGAGCAGCGAGAAGTTCCCGATCAACTCGGTCGAAATCTACGCCTTCACGCTCCTCATATCGATCAGCCTCTACGTGGTGATCTCACTGATCTCCTCGCGCGGCGGCAAGGTCTTCAACATGGACCGCATGCTGCACCGCGGCAAGTACCACCGCGAGGGCCTCGAGATCAAGCACCCGCCGCTGACCCTGCGCAGCGTCCTGCCCCGCCTTATCGGCATCGATAGCCAGTACACCCGCGGCGACAAGATCCTGGCCTGGTCGGTCTTCATCTGGTCCTTCGGCTGGGGCTTCCTGTGCTGCTTCGTCGGCGTCGCCATCTGGAATACCATCAGCCCCTGGGGCAACGCCGGGTGGTCGCGCTGGTTCTTCTTCACACACTTCGTCCTGGCCGGCATCATCGGCGTCGTCTCGACGATATGGTTCACCATCGGCGGCACCCGCGACCTGCTCCAGCTCATCCGGGACCTCGAGAAGATCGATGAGAATGTCCTCGACGACGGCCGCGTCGTCGGCCATGTCTCGGCCGATGACGTCCAGCTCGTCGAACGGGTCGACCATGCCAAGGTCGACCCGTCAGCACCGGCCGCGGAGGCCGCCGAGGCCGCCGAGGCCGAGAGCAGCGCCGAGGGCGCCACGCCGCCGACGCCCCCCAAGGCCTGACGTCGCAGCCCGACGCCGCCGCGCGCTGGGACATGCGCAGGGGTGCGCATGCCACCCCAGACCGGCGCCCTCGCGCCGGCGGGGCGGGAGTGGGCGCCACGAGCCGAGTGGCGCTCCCCCGGGCGCCATCGGCGCCCGGTA
>JAAYZO010000452.1 GCA_012514865.1 Lentisphaerota bacterium
CAGACAGGTCAGACAGGTCAGACAGGTCAGACAGGTCAGACAGGTCAGACAGGTCAGACAGGTCAGACAGGTCAGACAGGTCAGACAGGGCGGCGTGGGCGGCGCGAGGCGCGCGGTGCTTCGCCGGTGCGGTTGCGGGGGCGTGGTCCGTGGGCCGCGGGGGTCACCACTCGACGCCGAGCATGGCGCAGTTGATGCCGCTGCCGATGCCCATGAGGATGACCTTGCTGCCTTTGCGGAGGTGCCCGGCCTCCTCGGCCATGGCGACGGTGACCGGCACGGACGCCGAGCCGCAGTTGCCGAGGAACTCGAAGGTGGAGAAGTCCTTGGCGGGGTCCAGCCCGAGGCGTTCGAGGAGGGCGGCGCGGTGGCCCTTGCCGACCTGGTGGCCGCAGACGGCGTCCGGGGTCTCGTTGGTCCAGCCCAGGACGCGCTTGACGCGGTCCCAGGTCTTGGCGGCGGCATCGATGCCGCGCAGGAGGAGTTCGCCCGAATCGGTGACCATGGTCGGGCAGCTCCGGCCGTCCATGGCCATATCGGCGCCGCCCTGGCAGAGGTGGTTCTGGGTGGTATCGGCGTAGTGTGCCGCGCCGAGGATGCGGTGGCCGTTCTGGCTCTTGGAGGCATGGCGCAGGAGCACGGCGGTAGCCATCGAGCCGATGGTCAGGCTGGCGATCTGGTCCTTGATGCTGCGCCGCGTCAGGCCCTGGTCGCCGATCAGGCGGGCGATGGTGCCCTCGACGAGCGGGCCGCTGTTCTCGCCGGCGACGACCAGGCCGGACTCGACCTGGCCGAGCTGGATCATGTTGGCCAGCATCATCATGCCGGTCATGACGCCGAGGCAGGCGTTGGAGATGTCGAAATTCAGGGCGTGGCTGGGCAGCTTCAGGAGGCGATGCACCGCCGTCGAGGTGGCCGGCTCGACGAAATCGCGCGAGACCGAGCAGTGCAGCAGGCAGCCGACCTCGTCGACGGCGACGCGGGCCTTGCTCAGGGCCCGCCGCGCCGCCTCGGCGCTGACCTGGCTCGGCAGGACGCCCTTCTTCCAGAAACGGCGCTCGCGGATGCCGGTCATCAGCTCGAGACGGCCCTCCGGGAGGTTAAGCCGTTCGTAGACCGGCCGCAGGAGTCTCTCCAGGGCCAGGCTGCTGACGCGCCGTTCCGGCAGGACGTACGCTATGGCTTCGATACAGACGTCTGTGTACCGCATATCCGCTGCCCGCGCCTCGACTCCTCAGCCGCGCTCACGGTTGACCGGCGCCGCCCCGGCGCCCGCGTTCCGAAGGACACCCCGACGGCCCATACTACGCAAAGCCTCTAAGTATAGTGCCATGGAGGGCCTCCCGCAAACGGCTCCGCAACCGGGCTTTCAGGTTCGCGAAGAGGGCCTATAGTATGCGAACTGCGCGCTGGGCCGGCGGACGGTCCGACGTGCCGGACGGCTTGCACAGGTCATGAACACATCGCCACACGACACCATCGTCATCACCGGGGTCGGCCTGACCGCTCCCAACGGCCAGTCGCTGGCCGA
>JAAYZO010000049.1 GCA_012514865.1 Lentisphaerota bacterium
GCCGTCGCGATCTTCAAACAGCCATGCGGGACTGACCAGGGATGTTTGAAAGTCCGGTTCTGGCACCCTTCCAGGGTGCATGGCGTGCAATCCGCGTTTCCGGGGGTCGAGCTCTCGCGCGACCCCCGGCTACGATCTGGCACCCCTCCAGGGTGACCGAGTGAGCGCCGTCGCGATCTTCAAACAGCCATGCGGGACTGACCAGGGCTGTTTGAAAGTCCGGTTCTGGCACCCCTCCAGCGCCCGCGGGGCGCGTGCCGGCCCCGATCATGTCTCCATGGAAATCGCGGTCGATTTTCACAGGAGGGTGACCACGCGGGTTGCTGACGCGATCATCGATCAGCCCTGGCCGCCGCGGCCCGGCCTGGCGCCGCGCCGGGCGCCGGCGTATACTTCTGCAGGCGCGACGCGCCGCCGCCGGCCACGCCGGGGCACGGCGAGTGCGACGCGCCGCCGTGGAACACGCGCCAAGAGCCGCCCCAGAGGACCCCGCGATGCACCTCACACCGGATTACACGACGCTGCGGCAGACGACGGCCTTCGGCTACAGCGCCGCGGCCTGCTACCTCGCCTTCCAGGCCATGGGTGAGGTGCCCCTCCACGAGTTCTTCCAGAAGCCCGAGGCGTGCATCGAGGCCTACCGCAAGGGCGGCCCGCGCATCCGCGAGCTCTTCGGACCCGACGTCCACCTCAGCCCGCCGGCCACACCGCCGATCAGCTACGGGCACCCCAATGGCCTCGGCGCCAAGCTCTTCTTCCCCGAGGGCGGCGAGGTCGGCGTCGAGCACCTCTGCACCGGCTCGCTCGATGAGGCCATCGCGCTTCTGAAGAAGCCGGTCGACTACGCCCGCGCCGGGCTGTATCCCTTCTACGCCGACTTCCGCGAGCGCATGCAGGCCGCCTTCCCGGGACAGCGCGTCGGCCTGAGCTGGGGCCTCGAGGGGCCCCTCACCACCGCCTACGAGCTGCGCGGCGACAGGTGGTTCACCGATGTCCTCGACGAGCCGGAGAAGACCAAGGAGTTCCTGCGGCTCCTCACCGGCAGCATCCTCGACTTCCATGCCTTCCGCTGCCAGAGCGAGGGCCGCCTGCTGATCAGCCCCGACAGCGCCGGGCTCTGCGACGACATCGCCTCGATGATGCCCGACGGCCTCTGGGATGAGTACGTCCTGCCGTACTGGGACCTGTATTTCTCGGGCATGACCAGCGGCCAGCGCCGAGCCCACGTCGAGGACCTCCGCGCCGCCCAGTTGCCCTACCTCGAGAAGGCCGCCCTGTGGTCGTACGACCCGTCGATCTCGCCGAAGCTCAACCCGCAGATCGTCGCCGCGCACTGCCGGGTGCCCTTCACCTGGCGCCTCGGCAGCTTCCACTACCGCGACATGAGCGTCCAGGACGTCACCGACTTCGTCTTCCAGGCGACCGCCGATGGCGCCTCGTCGGTGCATACGGTCGTCGAGGGCAGCATGTGCACCGCGGCCACCGCCGAGAAGGTCCGCGCCTTCATTGCCGCCGCCAAGGAGGCCAAACGCCAGCTCGACGCCGGCGCCAGCCGCGCCGACCTCGCGGCCCAGGTCAGCCCGGCCGGCCGCCGCAAGTTCTGGGACCACTGGCGCGACTGACGCCGCCGCGCTAGAGTACGCCTTAACGATGCCGGGGTGTTCGCCGAAGGGCGGACTGAGATCACACCCGCAGCACCTGATCCGGGTAATACCGGCGAAGGGAGCATATCCGTGCATGCGCCAGCGGGCGCCCGGCCATCGGGCGCCCGTTGTGTTTTAACAGCCTGGAGGCCCGTCGCCATGCGACTCATAGTCAACGGCGAGACCCTGCTGCTGCCCGCGGTGACCGACCTGCCGTCGCTGCTGGCGGCCCTCGACCTGCGCGGCGACCGCGTCGCCCTGCTGGTCAACGACGACGTCGTGCCACTCGAGGCGCGGCCGACACACGTCCTGCGCGACGACGACCGCGTCGAAATCCTCACCTTTGCCGGCGGAGGCTGAATCCTGCCATGAACCCGAATCACGATCCCACCGACAGCGCCGACGCCCTGACCCTCGGCGAACAGACCTTCTCCTCGCGACTCATCCTCGGCACCGGCAAGTTCGCCAGCACCGCCGCCATGGTGCAGGCGGTCAAGGCCTCCGGCGCCGAGCTGGTCACTGTCGCCCTGCGCCGCGTCAACCGCGAACGCCCCGACGACGACCTCTTCACGCCCCTCGCCCAGCTCGAGGGCGTGACCCTCATGCCGAACACCTCCGGCGCCCGCAACGCCCGCGAGGCCATCACCGCGGCGCGCCTGGCCCGGCAGCTCTGCGACAGCCGCTTCATCAAGGTCGAGATCCACCCCAACCCGCACCACCTCATGCCCGATGCCCTGGAGACCTACGAGGCCTGCCGGGTCCTCGCCGCCGAGGGCTTCTGGGTGATGCCGTACATGCCGCCGGACCCGGTCCTGGCCAAGCGCCTCGAGGAGGTCGGCTGCGTCTCGGTGATGCCCCTGGGCTCGGCCATCGGCAGCGGCCACGGGCTGGCCGCCGCCGACCTGCTGCGGCTGATCCTGCGCGACAGCCGCATCCCGGTGATCGTCGACGCCGGCCTGCGCGCGCCCTCGGAGGCGGCCGCGGCCATGGAGATGGGCTGCGGCGCGGTGCTGGTCAACAGCGCCATCGCGGTGGCAGGCGACCCGGCGGCGATGGCGACGGCCTTCGCCGGCGCCGTCCGGGCCGGCCGCGCGGCCTACCGCGCCGGCCTCATGCCGCGCGGCACCGCCGCCGTCGCCAGCAGCCCGCTGACCGCCTTCCTGAGCACCCCGAGGGCCGACGCATGAGCACCGCCCCCGCCGCCCTGCCCGCCTGGCTCGACCCGACGCCGTGGCTCGCGGTCGCTGCCACGGCGCGGCCTGCCGATGTCGAGGCGGCCCTGGCCTGCGAGAACCCCGGCGCCCGCGAGCTGGCCGCCATGCTCTCGCCGGCCGGCGAGGCCTACCTCGAGGCCATGGCCCAGCGCGCCCGGGCCCTGACCCGCCGGCACTTCGGCGATACCATCACCCTCTACGTGCCCCTCTACCTCTCGAACTTCTGTTCGAACGGCTGCGCCTACTGCGCCTTCGCCGCCGACCGGCGCATCCCGCGACGGGCCCTGACCCCCGCCGAGATCGACCACGAGCTCGACGCCCTCGCCAGCCTCGGCTTCGAGGAGGTCCTCCTCCTCACCGGGGAACGCACCCCGCAGGCCGACCTCGACTACCTGGCCGAGGCCGTCCGCCGCGCCGCCCGGCGCTTCCATCAGGTCGCCGTCGAGGCCTTCCCCATGAGCACCGACGAGTACCGCGTCCTCGTCGACGCCGGCTGCACCGGCGTCACGGTCTACCAGGAGACCTACGAGCCGCGGCTCTACGACCGCCTGCACCGCTGGGGCCCCAAGAAGGACTTCCTGGCGCGCCTGGAGACACCGTCGCGGGCCCTGCGCGCCGGGGTGCACAGCGTCGGCCTCGGGGCCCTGCTCGGGCTGCACGACCCGATCCACGACGCCCTCTGCCTCTACCTGCACGCCCGCCACCTCCTCCGCGAGCACTGGCGCGCCGGCGTCGCGCTGTCCTTCCCGCGTCTGCGCCCCCAGGCCGGCGATTTCACCGCGCCCTGCCCGATCGACGACGCCTGGCTGGCACGGCTCATCTGCGCCTGCCGCATCTGCCTGCCGGAGGTGCCCCTGCTCCTCTCCACCCGCGAGAGCGCCGCCTTCCGCGACGGCATGGCCGGCCTCGGGATCTCGAAGATGAGCATTGCCAGCCGGACCACCGTCGGCGGCTATGACCGTGAGCGCGACGACGGCGTCGGCCAGTTTGAGGTCAATGACCACCGCGATATCGACACCTTCTGCGCCAGCCTCCGGGCGCGACACCTGCAGCCGGTCTTCAAGAGCTGGGATGCCTCCTACCGTGAACACCCACAGGACCTCGACACCCTCACGGCTCATGCCGGCTGAACCCCGCGGCGACGACGCGCAGCGCTTCGCCCGGCAGTTGGCCCTCCCGGAGATCGGTCCGGCGGGCCAGGCACGCCTCCGCCAGGCCAGGGCCTGCATCGTCGGCCTCGGCGGCCTGGGCTCGCCCGCCGCCTTCTACCTCGCCGCCGCCGGCGTCGGCACGATCGACCTCGTCGACGGCGACCGCGTCGACTGCAGCAACCTCCAGCGACAGATCCTCTATGGCAGCGCCGACCTCGACCGGCCGAAGGTCGAGGCCGCCGCCGAACGCCTGCGCGCCCTCGACCCCGGCGTCGCCCTCCGACTCTGGCCCGAACGCCTCACGCCCGACAACGCCGATGACATCCTCGCCGAGGCCGACGTCGTCATCGATGCCACCGACTCGCCCGCCGCCAAGTTCCTCATCGCCGACTGCTGCCATGCCCGCGGACGGCCTTACGTCCACGGCGGCATCGCCGCCTTCACCGGCCAGCTCATGACCGTCCTGCCCGGGCGTACCGCCTGCTGTCGCTGCCTGTTCGACGCGCCGCCGCCGGCCGACGGCGCCCCGCCGCGCGGCCCCCTCGGGGTCGTCCCCGGGGTCATCGGCACCCTTCAGGCCACCGAGGCCATCAAGGTCATCCTCGGCCTCGGCGACCTGCTCTGCAACCGCATGCTCGTCTTCGATGCCCTGCGCCTGGCCGTGCGCACGGTCCCCGTGCGCCGCCGCCCGAGCTGCCGGCTCTGCGGCCGGGCGCCGGCGCCGGCGCCGTGACGTCCAGGGCTGTTTGAAAGTCCGGTTCTGGCACCCCTTCAGGGTGCGTGGTGTGTGGGTTCGCGTTTCCGGGGGTCGTGCTGCGCGCGACCCCCGGCTACGATCTGGCACCCGTTCAGGGTGACCAGGTGAGCGCTGACGCGATCTTCGATCAGCCCTGCGTGACGTTCGCCGCGCGCTGGCCTTGCGTGCGCCGCAGGCTATAGTATCGGGTTCAGCCCCTTCCCGAGAACCGCGCGTCAGGCGCGTCGGCGGCCATCGGCCGTCGCGGTGCCGTGCCGCGGCTCTTGGGCGCACTCAGTCAGCACCAGGATCCCCATGGAACAAAGCAAGATCCGCAACATCGCGATCATCGCGCACGTCGATCACGGCAAGACCACCCTGGTCGATGTCTTCTTCCGCCAGGGCCACATGTTCCGCGACAACCAGCAGGTCGCCGAACGGCTGATGGATTCCATGGACCTGGAGCGCGAGCGCGGCATCACCATCGCCGCCAAGAATGGCTCCTTCCGCTACAACGACTACTGGATCAACATCATCGACACCCCCGGACACGCCGACTTCGGCGGCCAGGTCGAGCGCGTCCTGAAGATGGCCGACGGCGCCCTCCTCCTGGTCGACGCCGCCGAGGGCCCCATGCCGCAGACCTACTTCGTGCTCAAGAAGGCCCTCGCCCTGAGCCTGCCCATCATCGTGGTGATCAACAAGATCGACAAGCCGGCGGCGCGTCCGCACTGGGCCGTCGACCAGGTCTTCGACCTCTTCGTCAAGCTCGGCGCTCCGGATCACATCCTGGACTTCCCGGTCGTCTACGCCTGCGCCCGCGACGGCTTCGCGGTGAACGACCCGACCGACACGCCGAAGGACCTCTCGCCGCTGTGCGAGAAGATCGTGGCGCACATCCCGCCGCCGAGCGGCTCGCCGGATGAGCCCCTGCAGATGCTGGTCAGCAGCATCGACTACTCGCCCTACCTCGGCCGCCTCGGCATCGGCAAGATCACCTCCGGGACGCTGAACACCAACAAGGATATCGTCGTCGTCCTGCGTGACGGCGAGACCATCCCGGCGCGGATTACCAAGGTCTACCGTTTCGAGGTCAACCGCCAGATCCCGATCGAGGTGGCGGGCACCGGCGAGATCGTGGCCGTGGCCGGCATGGACGAGGTCACCGTCGGCGTGACCTACACCGACCCGGACGACCCGCGGCCGCTGCCGCCGTCGCCCATCGACCCGCCCACCATCAGCATGAACTTCATCCCCAACGACTCGCCGTTCGCGGGCCGCGAGGGCACCTTCGTCACCAGCCGCCACCTGGCCGACCGCCTCCAGCACGAGTGCATGAGCGACGTCGCCCTGCACGTCGAGCCGGTCAGCGACGGCATGGGCTACAAGGTCAGCGGCCGCGGCGAGATGCACCTCTCCATCCTGATCGAGCGCATGCGTCGCGAGGGCTACGAGCTGCAGGTGACCCGACCGCAGGTGATCCTGCACGAGGAGAACGGCCAGGTCACCGAGCCCTACGAGGAGCTCACCATCGACGTCGACGAGAGCTGCGTCGGTGCCGTCATCGAGAACCTCGGCCAGCGCCGCGGCCTGATGCTGGCCATGGAGACCGCCAACGGCATGGCCCGGCTGGTCTACCGCATCCCGACGCGCGGCCTGCTCGGCTTCCGCGGCGAGTTCCTGACCGACAGCAAGGGCCTCGGCGTCATGAACTACATCTTCAGCGATTACGGCCCCTACGCCGGGCCCATCCGCGGCCGCCAGCGCGGGGTCCTCATCTCCATGCTCGACGGCGCCACCGTCGCCTATGCCCTCTTCAACCTCCAGGACCGCGGCCGGCTCTTCGTCGGACCCGGCAAGAACATCTACCGCGGCCAGATCATCGGCGAGCACTGCCGCGACAACGACCTCCTGGTCAACCCCTGCAAGGGCAAGAAGCTGACCAACATGCGGGCCTCCGGCTCGGATGAGAATGTCATCCTGACGCCGCCCGTGATCATGAGCCTCGAAGAGTATATTGCCTACATCAACGACGACGAGCTGGTCGAGATCACCCCGGCCGACATCCGCCTGCGCAAGCGCGAAGTGCGCAAGTGGTACGGGCCCTCGAGCAGCGACGAGCGGGGCTGAGCCGGCACGCGGCCGGGCCGCGCGCGTGACCTGCACGCCGCGCGGCATCCGGCGGCATCCGGTGAACCGAATGCGGCCGGAGCGCCCTGCGCTCCGGCCGGCGTGGAGGACACGGCCATGCGAACAGCCCAGAAGGGCGACAGCGTCCGAGTGCATGTCTTCGGCCGCCGCCAGGACGGCACCCCGGTGGAGTCGACACTGCAGGGGCCGCCCGCCGAGATCACCCTCGGCGAGGGCCTCATCCTGCCGGCCCTCGAGGAGGCCCTCGTGGGCATGGCCCCCGGCGAGCGCAAGACCGTCCGCCTGCCACCCGCGAAGGCCTTCGGGCCCTACCGCCGTGAGCTGGTCTGCGAGGTGCCGCGCGCTAAGCTCTCGGAGCAGGCCGAGCCCCAGCCCGGCATGCTGGTGCAGGTGGTCGACCCCGCCCCGGGCTGCCCGGCCCAGGGCGTCGTCGTCGAACTGCGCGGCGATCAGGCCGTCCTCATCGACGGCAACCACCACCTGGCCGGCGAGACCCTGGTCTATGACCTGCAATGCGTCGAGTTCGTCGACTGAGCCGGCACCCGAGTGCGATCCCGGCGCCACGGGTGACATGCCATGAGCACCGCCAGGCCCGACTTCGTTCCCGCCCTGCGCCCCCCGGCCGATGCGGGGGCGGCCCTGTGCTTCCACTTCAGCCCCGGCGGCGACCTCCTGGTCCATCCCGGCGACCCGCCGCGGCCGGCCGACCTGGTGCCGCCTGATCCGCCGCAGGGCGAGGCCGCCACCACCGGGCTCTACCTGGGCCAGCTCGGCACCCGGGCGTGCTTCGCACACTGGGGACCCGCGACCGCCCCCGACGGCACCGAGTACGCCAGCCTGCGCGGGCTCATGCTGCGCCTGCCGGAGCCCCTCGGAGCCCTCGCCGGACGCGCCCGGCAGCTCCTCGAGTGGGACCGCGACTACCGCTTCTGCGGACGCTGCGGCACGCCCATGCGCGATAAGGACGACGAGCGCGCCAGGATCTGCCCGGCCTGCCAGCACCTCGGCTACCCACGCCTCAACCCGGCCATCATCGTCGGCATCACCCACCACGGCCGACTCCTCCTCTGCCGAAACGCCCGGCACCGTGGCGGCTTCTTCAGCCTGGTGGCCGGCTTCGTCGAAGTCGGCGAGAGCCTCGAGGGGGCCGTCCGCCGCGAGGCCGCGGAAGAGGTCGGCCTCAGCCTCGAACGGGTCTGCTACGTCGGCAGCCAGCCGTGGCCCTTCCCGAGCGGCCTGATGATCGGCTTCACCGCCGAGGCCACCAGTGCCGCCATCCGGGTCGACGGCGACGAGATCGCTGAGGCCGGCTGGTACGGCCCCGACGACCACCCGCCCGTCCCGCCCCACGGCAGCATCTCACGCACCATCATCGACGCCGTCCTGGCCAGCCTCCCCCGCTGAGGGCAAGGCGGCCCCGGCAGCGCGCGCCTGGCGCTGACCTGTCTGAGCGCTCCGGCGATTCCTGGCGGGCGGCGCCTTTCCGGCGCCGATGCCGGGAACCCTGACCGCTGTGGCGGCGTCTCTGTCAGGACGGATGGCCGCGGCGGCTCCGGCTTGGTGTGCCGGGCCGGCCCGGCCGAGACAGCTCTCGTGTGACCAGGAGGTGGCCATGCCCCAGCCTTCAGTCCATCGACGCAAGGTGGTGGTCGTCGGTGCCGGTGCGGTCGGGTCGACCTTCGCCTATGCTCTGGCGCAGAGCGGCCTGGCCGAAGAGATTGCGCTGATCGACATGAATACGGATCTGGCGAAGGGCCAGGTCCTCGATCTGGTGCACGGCCAGCCCTTCTTCCCGACCGTAGCGATCCACGTCGGCACTCCGGCCGACTACGCCGACGCGCACCTGATTGTTCTCACGGCCGGCGCCGCGCAGCGCCCCGGCGAGACGCGCCTGCAGCTCCTGCAGAAGAACGCCGCGGTCGTGCGTGCGGTGGTGCGCGACATCGCGGCGCAGGACTCCCGGGCGGTGCTCCTGGTGGTCAGCAACCCGGTCGATGTGATGACCGCGGTGGCGCTCCATGAGACCGGCTGGGAACGCCACCGCATTGTGGGCTCGGGGACCGTTCTGGACAGCGCCCGCCTGCGTCACCTGCTCAGCGCCCACTGCGGGGTCGACGTGCACAACGTCCACGCCTACGTCCTCGGTGAGCATGGCGACAGCGAGTTCGTCGCCTGGTCGATGGCCCACATCGGCGGCCTGCCGATGCGCGAGTTCTGCCCGCTCTGCCGTCACTGCGAGGACTGGCAGGCGGAGCGTCGCCGCATCGAGCAGCAGGTGCGCGACTCGGCCTACCACATCATCGGCTACAAGGGCGCCACCTGGTTCGCCGTCGGCATGGCCTTGGTGCGCATCGCGGGCGCGATCCTGCGCGGCCAGCACAGCGTCCTGACGGTATCGAGCCGCCTCGATGGCGAGTTCGGCCTGCGCGATGTCTGCCTGAGCGTGCCCTGCGTGGTCGCGTCGAACGGCATCGAGAGGCTGATCGAGAGCACCCTCCCGAGTGACGAGCAGGCGGCGCTCGAGGCCTCCGCCGCGAAGTTGCGTGAGGCCATCGGCCAGGTCATCGGGCCGGCCTGAGGCGTCAGCGCTCAGCCGATGCGCAGTGGCGCCGCGCTGAGCTCGATGATGCGGCTGCCCAGGTCGTCGGCCCAGTCGCGCTGGTGGCTGACCATCAGCACGGCGGCACCGGCGGCCTGGCGCTCGCGGATGCCCTCGGCGACCTGCCTGCAGGCGGCCGCGTCGAGAAAGGCGAAGGGCTCGTCCAGAAGCAGGACCTCGGGGGCAATGCCCAGGGCTCGCGCCAGGTTGACGCGGCGACGCATGCCGCCGCTCAGCTCCGCCGGGAGCTTCCCCGACGCCTCGACCAGACCCAGGCGCTCCAGCCAGAGGTCGGCCGCGTCACGGGCCGCGGCGGCGTGCAGCCAGCCGCTCAAGCCGATGAGGAGGTTCTCGCGCACCGAGCGCCACGGCAGCAGCCGCGGCTCCTGGAAGGCATAGCCGATCCGACGCGAGACGACGTGCCGCCGCCCGGACCGCGGCTGACGCAGGCCGGCCGCGATGTCCAGGGTCGTCGATTTGCCGCACCCCGAGGGACCGAACAGGCACACCATGCCGCCGGCGGGCACCTCGAGCGAGACATCCGCCAGCACGAGCCCGCGGCCGGGGTAGGCGAAGGCGATGTGCTCAAGATGGATCATGGCGCCGCCCCCGCCGCCGGGCCCTCGGCTCGGCGGTCCTGACGCAATGGGTGGATCAGGCCCATCTCGAGGAACAGACCGATCGCCACGATGATGACCGTCCAGGACAGCAGCAGCGGCATGTCGAGCTGCCGCGACGCCCAGTAGATGCGCGCCCCGATGCCATCGCCGGAACCGAAGAACTCGGCAGTGGCGGTGACCTTCCAGGTGATCCCCAGAGCGAAGCTGAAGGCCGCCAGCGCATAGCGCGAAATGCCCGGCAGGACGATATCCCAGAGCGCCCGCCGCAGCGGCAGGCGGTACATCCTGGCCATCTCCAGGAGCCCGCGGTCGAGGTCGGCGGTGCCGTGGGCGATGTTGATGAAGAGCATCGGGAAGGTCGCCGCCGCCACCACCAGCACCGGCACCGTCGCGCCGATGCCGGCCCAGACCAGCAGCAGGCTGATCCAAACGATCGGCGGACAGCTCTGCAATGCCGTGACCAGCGGCGAGAGCAGCCGCATCGCCGCCGGGCTCAGGCCGCAGGGTATGCCCAGGAGGTAGCCCAGCGCGGCGCCGAGGGCCATGCCGGCCGTGCCGCGAAAGAGCGTCAGCGCGATGTGCTCCCAGGTGTCGGCGCGGACCAGCAGGCCGCCGAGCACGCGGCCCGTGCGCCAGGGACCCGGCACCAGGTCGCTGCCGAACGACAGGCTGGCCACCGCCCAGACCAGAAAGAGCAGCAGCCAGGGCGCCAGGCGTCCACAGATGCGTTTCATGACCGAAAACGTAGCCCGCGCCGAGGCGATTCCCAGCGGGCGGCGCCGGCACTGGAGACCGCCGCACGGCGGCGCTATGGTAGTTCGGCGCATCCGTGGCCGGCAGAGGGGCCGGCACGGCGCCGCAGAGGAGAGGCACGCATGACGCGGAATGGCTATCAGCACATGGTCCTGGACGACTACGTCGAGCGCGTCCGCGAGCTGCACCTGGCCCGCCGCGAGTTCCTCGACGGGCGGCGTTCGCGTGCCGAGGTCAAGGCCTTCCAGGCCTACTGTCTGGAGGCGGTCGAGGCGGCCTTTGCGCCGCGGCCGCGCCGTCACGCCCTGCGGCCGCAGATCACGGGCGTGCTCGAGCAGGGCACGCACCGCATCGAGAAGCTCCTCATCGAGTCGCGCCCCGGCTTTCTGGTCAGCGCCAATGTCTACGTCCCGACCGGCCGGCCGGGTCCGCACCCGGTGGTCCTGGGCACCTGCGGCCACAGCATGGCCGGCAAGGCCGAAGCCGCCTATCAGAGCTACTGTCAGCGGCTGGTTCGCTGCGGCTTCATGGTGCTGGTCTTCGAGCCCTGCAATCAGGGCGAGCGTGACCAGTACATCGAGGTCCCCGACCGCGAGTGCGTGGCCTCGTGCTGCGCCGCCCACAACATGATGGGCAAGCAGATGGAGCTGGTGGGCGACTTCTACGGGATGTGGCGGGCCTGGGATGGCATCCGCTGCCTGGACTACCTCCTGTCGCGCCCGGATGCCGACCCGCGCGTCGTCGGCCTCACCGGCAACTCCGGCGGCGGCACCATGACATCCTGGCTCTGGGCCGTCGACGGGCGCTTCACCATGGCAGCGCCGAGCTGCTTCGTGACGACCTTCCTGCACAACCTCGAGAACGAGCTCCCGGCCGACTGCGAGCAGTGCCCGCCGGGTGTCCTCGGTGCCGGCCTGGAGATGGCCGATCTGCTGGTGCCGCGGGCGCCGAAGCCGCTCCTCCTGCTGGGGCAGACGTACGACTTCTTCGACCGCCGCGGCCTGCACGAGGCGCACGCCGACCTGCAGCGGATCTACACGAGCCTGGGCAAGCCCGAGAACCTCGAGCTGTTCATCGGCCCGACGACGCATGGCTACACCGAGCACAACCAGCGCGCCATGGTCGAGTTCTTCTGCCGGCGCGCCGGACTGGACGCCGCGCCCGGCCTGGCCGAGACCGCGCCGCTGCCGCCGGAGAGGCTCCAGGTCACGCCCGAGGGCAATACCATCCGGGCCGGCTCGCGGCCGGTGTTCGCCCTCCTCGACGACGAGGCCGCCCGCCTCGCCGCCCGCCGCCGGGCGCTGTCGCCCGAGCGCCTCCGCCGGCGCCTGTCGAGCCTGCTGGTCCTGCCGCCCTGGGAGCGCGGCAGGGTCGGCGTTCCGGCCTACCGTGTGCCGCGGCCGGTGTCGCATGCGGGTCAGACCTGGGCGCGGTACGCCGTGGAGACCGAGGGCAGCCTGCGGGCGATCCTGAAGAAGCGCCTGGTCAACCCGGCCTGGGGCCACACCCTCGACGTCGAAGCGGAGGTGCATCTGTTCCTGCCGCATGTCGGCACGGAAGACGACGTCGCCGGCAACGCCTGGGCGCAGGGGCTCAACCCCGGCGGGACGCTCTACGCGGTGGACGTGCGCGGCCTGGGCGAGTCTGAACCCGAGCCCCACGGCAACGGCGGGTTCTTCCAGCCCTACGGCATGGACTACATGATGCACAGCCAGGCGCTGATGTTCGGCGAGAGCTACCTCGGGCGGCGCGTCTTCGATGTCCTGCGCTGCCTGGAGCTGCTCTGCCACGAGGGCGCCGAGGCGGTGCACCTCCACGGCCGCGGCCAGGGGGCCCTCCTGGCGCTGTTCGCCGGGGTGCTGCACCCGCAGGTCCGCACCGTCGAGCTGCGCAATGCTCCCGACGCCTACCGCGACTGGGTGCGCGCACCCCTGGTCGCCTGGCCGGCGGCGGCGATGCTGCGCGGTGTCCTGAAGTACTTCGACCTGCCCGACCTCAGGGCTCTGCTCGGCGACCGTCTGACCTCGAGCGAGCCCTGGGGTCCGGACATGCAGCCGCTGTCAGCCGCGGCCGCGCCCGAGACGCGGGCGCGGCCGTCCTGAGCACCGGCGTCGCAGCTCAGTCGATGGCGACCTCGTGCCCGGCAGCGGCGGCGCGGTAGACGCCGTCGAGGATCTTCTGCACAGCCAGGCCGGCCTCGCCCGGCGCTTCCAGCGGGCGGTCGTAGAGGACGCCCTCGGCGAAGTTGCGCAGCTTGTGGACGAACAGCTCGCCGAAGTCCGACTTCGGCAGGAAGTTCGGCGTGCTGTTGATCATCGTCCCGGCGCGGTCGGTGTGGATCATCGCCGGGTCCCAGGTAGCGCCGCCCTTGGTGCCCATCATGCTGAAGTTGAAGACGTTCTCCTTGATGTGCGCGCAGAACGACGACTCGATCTGCATGATGGCGCCGTTTTCGAAGCGGATCTGGCCGATGGCGAGGTCCTCGACGGTGTACGTCTTCCAGTCCCAGTTCGGCCAGGGGCTGACCACGTCCGAGGGCTTGTCGCCCATGTAGGTCCAGCAGTTGCCGCTGGCGGCGACCGGCCGCGGGGCGCCCATGACGTAGTGGGCCATCTCGATGACGTGCACGCCGATGTCGATCATCGGGCCGCCGCCCTGCAGGTCCTTCTGCCCGAAGACGCCCCAGTTCGGGATGCCGCGCCGGCGCAGGGCCTGGCACTTGACGAAGAGGATCTGGCCGAACTCGCCGGCCTCGCGGGCGCGCACCAGCATCTGGCTGGTCGGGTGGTAGCGGAACTGGAAGCCGGCCACCAGCTTGCGCCCGTTCGCCTTGGCGGCCGCGATCATCGCCTCGCACTCGGCCGGCGTCATCGCCATCGGCTTCTCGGTGATGACGTGGCAGCCGGCATTCAGCGCCGCGATCGTCGCCGGGGCGTGCACCCCATTCGGCGTACAGACGCTGACCGCGTCCGGCTTGATCTCGCGCAGCATGTCGTCCCAGCGCTCGTAGCCGGCGGTGATGCCGTGCTTGGTCTTCATCAGCTCGAGGCGCTCCGGCTTGATGTCACAGCCGGCCACAATCTCGAACTCCGGGATGCGCCGCATGGCGGCGATGTGAGTCTCGCTGATGCCACCGCAGCCGATGAACGCCACCCGCAGCTTCTTCGCCGCCTTCGCCGTCGTGGGCGCGGCCAGGGACTCGGTACCGACAGACGCATTGCTCATGGGCCACTCCTGGGTTGCCGGCGGCGCGAAGGGAACACTGCCGCGGCGGATGGCGCCGCCCCCAGGCAGACACCCCGCCGGCCGGACCGTCCTGCGTCGCGACCGTCACGGCCCTTAGCTTATTGCACCGTCAGGCCACCGGCAAGGCCTGCCGAGCGGTCACCATGGCTGTCTGCAAGTCCAGTTCTGGCACCCCTTCAGGGTGCGTGGTTCGTGGGTTGGAGTTTCCGGGGGTCGTGCTCTCGCGCGACCCCCGGCTACGATCTGGCACCCCTCCAGCGCCCGCGGGGCGCTTGCCGGCCCCGATCATGTCTCCATGGAAATCGCAGTCGATTTTCACAGGAGGGTGGCCAGACCGGCGCTGACGCGATCTGTGATTTTTCGTTGAAAATTGATGCCTGGCGAGTATGCTGTGGGGTGAGTTGCCGACGCGCCGGACCCCGCCTGTGGCGCGGGTACTCGACTGAGGACGCGCCCGTACTTCCCATGCCGGCGGTGCCGGTGTCGGCACGTCATGGACACTTAGGAGAGAGACGAACGACATGACCACGCACACCCGCCGCAGCCAGAGCGAGATCTCCAACCGACCGACGCAGGCCAGGCGTGGCTTCACCCTCATCGAGCTGCTGGTCGTGATCGCCATCATCGCCATCCTGGCGGCCATGCTGCTGCCGGCCCTGTCGAAGGCCCGCGAGAAGGCCCGCTCGGTCAACTGCGTGTCGAACCAGAAGCAGATCGCCCTGGCCTGCCTGATGTACGCCGACGACCACAGGGAGACCCTGCCACGGCACTGCTACCAGCCCGGCAACTCCGGCGGCAACAACGCCTGGCACTCCCAGATCTTCGGCTACGTCAACTCCCCGCAGACCTTCCAGTGCCCATCGAACAGCGTCGCCATCCACGCCACCAAGTACTGCTACAGCTACTACTACAACCTCTCGACCGTCGCGGGCGTGACCGTCGGCTGCACCATGCAGCCCCTGGCGCGCGTCCAGAAGCCCAGCCAGCTCTGCCTGCACACCGAGGGCACCGGCAACTCGGGCTGGGCCGGCTACTGGGGCCGCGCCACCGACACCAACGACCCGACCTACATCGCCCTCCCGGGCGCCGGCCTCCACAACGACGGCAGCAACGTCGCCTTCGTCGACGGCCACGTCGCCTGGGTGCGACAGATCCAGCTCCGCACCACCCGCAACCTCTGGGACACCAATTACTGACACGACAGTCATGGCGCCAGAGGCTGCCTGAAAGCCCGGCTCTGGCACCCCTTCAGGGTGCGTGGTTCGTGGGTTCGCGTTTCCGGGGGTCGTGCTCTCGCGCGACCCCCGGCTACGATCTGGCACCCCTCCAGGGTGGCCGCGGAGGCGCTGACGCGATCGTCGGTCGGCCCTGTCAATCTGCGGCGCCTCCCTGCGGGCCTCCGTTCCGGCGCCCTGAAAGGGCATCGTCCGTCAGCCTAGGACAACGCCCTGGGAACAGCGGATGGTAAGCATTGCAGGCTGAGAGTCTGCGACAGAACCGTGCGCGTCACACCGCTATGTCTCATACGAGGGTGGCCGCGGAGGCGCTGACGCGATCGTCGGTCGGCCCTGCCAATCTGCGGCGCCGGCTTGCCTTTACGGAAATCCCTCTCCATAGTAGCGTCGTTTCGCTGCGCTAGAACAGCGCGGCGGGTGCGGCCTGGCGGCGGGAGCGTGGGCCCGCCAGAGCGGTGAGAGGACAACGATCGGCACGATGAGGAGAGCGCCATGAGGAGCAGTCAGGGAGCGATGGCACGGTGGTGGCGGCGCGGGCTGGCCGCCGC
>JAAYZO010000453.1 GCA_012514865.1 Lentisphaerota bacterium
CTTTCTTGCGCCTCTTGCGCCTCTTTGCGGCCCTCTCTCTCCCCCTCTGCGGTGGAGTTCTGACGGGGGGCGGGACCCGGCGGAGGGAGGCTTGCCGCAAAGAAGCGCAAGAAGCGCAAGGGACGCCTCTGCGGGTCGGTCCTCTAATTTCACTTTAGCGTAGGTCACATTGGCGCCGGACCATCAGGACGCCGCAGGGAGGCCCGCCTCCGTACCGCGGCCAGGGCACATCGAGTACCCGGAGTCGTGAGGACTGATCCGGGTTGTCCGTACGGACTGCCCACAATGGCACGAGGGTCAGGCGCGGCCGGGTGGGCCGTCGCCTGACCCTCGTGTCGGCACAGGGTTCCGACTCTTACTTGAACGTCTTCGATGCCGCGTTCATGGAGGAAGACCGGAAGGTGATCTTCTTGATCGGCATCTTGTCCTTGAGAAGCTCGTAGAACAGCTCGCAGAGGTTCTCGCAGGTAGAGACCTTCTTGGTCACGACGATCCTGTATTCCGGGTAGGACCAGGCCAGCGGGTGGTCGATCTTCTTGAGCGGAACGCAGTTCTTCGCGTCGTTGTGGATGCCGTGCTTCTTGTAGACGGCGATGACCGCGTCCAGGAGCGGGTCGCCTTCCTGGAACAGCGTGGCGTGGTGGAAGTGGTCACACACTTCCCAGGCCTTCTTGAACCCGTCCTTGCAGGCGTGGGCGTACCCCGTCACCGGGTCGACGGTGTCTTCGAGTTCGATGCAGAGCAGGCCCGAGTGCCCGTGGAGGTGCTTCGCCTCTCTCGGCCAGTTCATGAACCGGTGGGCGTACTGGAAGTCGAGGTTCACGATGGATGTGTACTTGTCGTTCGGCATGACAATCTCCTCTGGTGGTTTCGGTTGACGGACCTTTGGACTGCCTCAGGCCGGACCTGGCGGACGAGCGCTCAGGCCCATCTCATCTCACGCGGACCTCCTTTCGTAGTGCGTCCCTTGGCGACCGGATGCGCGTGGCGCCTTCCGCGTTGGAAACGTCGCGTCATTGTCTTGCCGGCGCGTTGCTGCAGACTCTCAGCCTGCAATGCGTAACATCCTATTTACCAGGGCGTTGCCCTGGGCTGATGAAGGATGCCCTTTCAGGGCTCCAGACCCGAGCGCCGCGGAGTGGAGCCGTCTGCGATGGCTCGCCGTGCCATATCCGGCGCGCCGCGCCGGCGGGGGGGCTGTTGCCTTTCCATAGGATCTCTACGTTCATGATTGTGATCCTGCTCGACCCTCAGGCTTCACGGCTTTCTGTCTGCAGTCCCGACAGATCCCTCGCAACTCGACATAGACTCCTTCGACGCTGCCCATCTCGGACACCTCCCGCGGCACCGGAAGTCGATCCATCGCGTCGCTGTAGAAGTCACCGATCATCCCGCACGCGGTGCAGACGAAGTGGTGATGTCGATCCGTGTTGGCGTCATACCGGGCTCGGTCTCGCACGGAGCCCACGCGGGCGATGACGCCCTTGTGCTCCAGCAGCCTCAGTGTCCGATAGACGGTATCCAGCGAGATGGTCGGAAGGCGCTGCCGCACACGGCGGTGGATCGTCTCGGCGTCGGGGTGTTCCTGGCTGCCGGCCAGTTCCCGAAGGATCTCGGCTCTCTGATGCGTGGCCTTGACGCCCTGTCGACGGCAGCTCTCCAGGAACTCCGCCACGCGCTTCTCGATGTGTTCTTCCGGCGTCACCTGGCGAACCCTTGTTAGGAATGATTACTACTTAGGAACAAATACATCGTGGGGACGCGGCGCGCAAGGGCGGTCTGGAAGAAATCCTTAAGTCGGCTAGCGGGAGTGCTCCGTCCGGTCTCCACCAAAGCCTGATCAATGGAGCGAAGACGGCCGCCAGGCCCCTTCGCGAATTGATCAGGCTAGCGGGTGCGCAGCACCAGATCGATGATCCGGCTTCGGAAGGCCAGTAGCGCGGCCGGGTCCTTGGTGTAGCTGCGGGGTCCGCCGACGACGGTGTCGTCGATCGCCAGGGCGGCTTCGGCGTCGCGCATCAGGGCTTCCTGGCCGCCGCGCTTCCTGAGGGCCGCGACCTGGTGTCGCAGCATGACGAAGTACTCGTAGTCCTGCAGGCCGTCGCGGAGGTTCTTCAGGCGCATGCTGGGCAGCGGCTGGAAGTCCTTGCCGGGGTAGAGCAGGTTGCCGCCGCCCTGGGTGCGGCTGACGGACTGGTTGTTGACGTTGCGGAAGTAGGGCAGCCAGGGTATGTCCGGCCAGCGCGTCTTGCCGGCACGCATGTTCTCGAGGGTCTCGGGCGTCATCCAGTCCAGCCCGCGCAGCGTGCAGAACTCCGGGGTGATCTGCCGGGCCTCGAAGGCGCCGTTGCTGCGCCATTCGCGATTGAGCCCCCAGTACAGGAGGCCGGTCAGCTTGAGCTTCCAGGTCATCCAGGGGATCACCCGCGGGTCGATGCCCGGCGAGTCCAGGTTGAAGTTCGCGTAGGGCGCCAGGGGGTAATCGGTGGGGTACCACCAGACCTGTTCGCCGAGGGCCTGTCGTTCGGCGGTGGCTTCGGCCTCGTAGTGTCCGAACAGCGGGCACCATACGGTGACATAGCCGAAGAGCCGTTCGTCAATCCGGGCTGTGTTGAGCCGTGGCACCTCGGGGAAGAGTTCTCTGGCATCGGCGTAGTCCTTCTTCATGCGCTCGAGGGCCCCCGGCGTGCTGGAGCTGAGGACTTCGTCGTGGCCGAAGAAGATCGGTCGCAGGCGGCCATGGTAACGCCCGATCAGTTCGCGGAGGCGGTTCTGGTTCTCGCGGATGTTCCTGATGGGCAGGAACAGCATGGTCTTGCCGTTGTTGGCGCAGTCGTCGAGGCAGTCCTCGCCGATGTCCACATCGCGGCTCCAGAGGTTCATCGGCTCGAGGCGGTGGTCCAGGAGGAACCGGCCATAGGCCAGCATCTGCTCGCGGTTGGGGTCCTGTCCATAGAAGTCCTTGACCCAGGTTGGCGAGAAGCAGAAGGCGGTATCCAGCGAGGCCGACGTCGGCAGGGTCAGGCCCGTGGCCGCGACCGGCACCGGCACGGTCACCGGCGGCAGGCCCGCCGGCGTCACGGTCACCGCGGCCTGGTAGTCGCCGGCCGCGGTGCCGGCGGGGAGGTAGACATCGACCCAGAGCACGACCATTCCGGTCGGCGGCAGCGTGAACGCCTCGCCCGGCCGCAGCACGTCGGCATAGCTCGCCTGCGACTGGCCCTGCTCGAGCTGCCTGGCC
>JAAYZO010000004.1 GCA_012514865.1 Lentisphaerota bacterium
GTCACAGCCACCGGCGCGGTGTTCTCCAGGAGGACCACGATGGCGCCGTCGCGGCGGCGCACGGCGAGGATGCGGAGGTCATCGCCGTCGACGCGCAGCGGCGCCGGCGTCTGTCGGCGTCGGCCGCTGCCGCCGCCCGTCAGGCAGTCGGCCTGCAGCGGGCGCGTCGACGCCGCCAGGCGGTGCAGGGCGCCGGCGGTCGGGGCCGCGCCGACGTGGACCAGGATGCTGAAGCGGAAGGTCTCGAGGACGTCCTGCCAGATCGGGCAGTCAGTGTTGAGGAGGTTGTGGTAGAGCAGGGCGGTCATGTGGTTCGAGCCGGCCGTGAAGGGCTGTTTGTCGCCCCACTCGGGGCAGTGCCTGTCGCCGAACTGCAGCATCGGCGCATCCGGGCAGACGACCGTCACGCCCCAGTCGCCGGCCCAGAGGTGGGCCCAGTCCTGGCAGCAGAACAGGTCCTGCATGGCACCCGGAAGGAGCTCGGTGGACGGCCTGACGCAGCCGATGTTCTGGGCGAAGGCGAAGGCGCCGCCGCGGCCGGCCCAGGGCATGGCCAGGGTGAGGCGCTCCTTGTTTTCGTTCTCCGGCTTGTCAACGCGGATGAGGACGTCGAGACGGGGGCCGCTGTGGTAGAGCCGCAGGGTGCGCTCGAGGCGCGTCGGTCCGCGCGGGCCGTCGACCATCCAGCGGCTGATGCAGCTCGTGAAGAGCGGGCCATCCGACCCGGCTGTGACGCTGTCCAGACGCGGCGGCCGCCGGTGCGGCACGATGTCGCGGCTCATGCCGGCCTGAGCGACGCCGTAGCCGACGCCGGCGAGGTCATCGCAGGCGACCTCGCCGAGGCCGGTGGCGGCACCGGGGTCGAGGAGCTCACGGCCTGAGTCCATGAGCCGCAGCGAGACGACCCGGCCGCTGGCGGGGTCGATGTCGAGAGCCAGGCCGCCGGCGCGCAGGCGGCACGGCGACGGCGTCAGCCGCGGCGCCGCGGCGCCGCCGAAGGACGGGACGAGCCAGCGCAGGCCATACGCCGGGACCTCCGGCGCGACCAGCAGGCAGCGGCTGCCGCCGAGGGGCTGGAAGGGCACCGGCTGGCCGGTCGACTCGTCATGCAGACTCGCCAGGGGGGCGCCGCCGCGGCCGAGGTAGACTTCGCACTCGCCGGCGACCGGCACCGGGGCGTCATTCCACACGGCCAGGCGTGTGCCGGCGCCGAGCCGCGCCGCCGCCAGGCGCTGGCGCTGCACGCGGTCGGCCTCGCTGAGCAGGCTGAGGGCGCGCTCGGCGTAGTGGCGCTTGTCCTGCCACGACCGGCGGTAGCGGTCGAAGGCGGCGTCGCGGCAGCCGGTGCTGGTGGAGAAGGCGCGCTCCCAGCCCCACTCGCTGAGGCCGCAGGTGTGGTCGGAGCCGAGGTGCAGGTCGAGGGCCGCCGCCTCGAGCGCGGCGGTCTGGCGGCGTGCCGGGGCCTTCTCCCAGAGGGCGCTGCGGGCCTCGAGGGCGGTCATGAGGCGCTGGGCCTGGCGGTGTCGCCGCAGCGTCCCGGGCGACGGGTTGGCGCGCAGGTTCCACGGGTCGGTGATGACACCCTCGAGCACCGGCAGGCGGTCGCCGCAGGTCCGCTCCATGTGTTCGAAGAAGTGTCGTGGCGTGGTCAGGCGGAGGCTGGGCATGTCGGGGCGCTGGCGGATAGCCTGCAGGAGGTCGACGAGGCCGCCGTCGGGGCCCTGGTTGTCGCCGCCGTACTGCAGGAGGACGTCGCGGTGGGGGTAGCCCTCGGCCTGCAGGCGCGCCTCCAGCTCGCCGAAGCGCTCGCGGGCCGAGAGGCCGCCGGCGTCATGGGCGAGGTCGACCTCGACGCCGCGGCCGCTGCGGCCGGTGAGGGCTTTGCGGAAGGGCAGGGTCAGGTAGAGCGCGCCCTGGCCATAGACCGCGGCCAGTTGGGCCATCGACTGCGGCGTGCAGCGCCGGTCGATGCCGAGGTTCCAGACCAGGATCGTCTCGCCGTCGGCGGCGCGCAGGCGGAAGAGGTGCGGCAGGTCGGCCCAGGGCAGGTGCACCTGGAAGGCGCCGACGCCGGCCACCAGGTAGGGCACCCCGAGCTGGGCCATGACCGATGGCAGGCGGCCGGCGTAGCCGCCGATGTCGTCGATCATGCCGCAGGCGACCGGGAAGCCCTCGCGGCGGCCCAGATCGCAGGCCCAGGCGAGGTTGTCGACGAGTTCCTGCGCCGAGGCCAGCTCGGTGAGGGGCTGCGTCAGGAAGGCCTGCAGCTCGATCCAGCCGGCACGCAGGGCGTCGAGGAGGGCGTCGCCCTGGCGGCGCGGGCGCGCCTCGAGGTAGTCGCGCACCAGGAGGGCCGATTCGCAGGTCCAGAAGAAGCGCCGTTCCGGGGGGCGGTCGGGGTTGTCGCGGCAGAGCGCGAGGGCCTGGTCGAGGTGGCCGAGGTGCTGGTTACGGACCTCGCTGGCGAGGTCGGTGTAGCCCACGTCCATGTGGGTGTGATGGACGAGGAAGACCTCGCGGATAGGTGCGGCTGCCATGATGACGATCCTCTCTGCGTCTGCCGGCATGGGCCATGGCGGTGTGACGTGCACGGTCTTGTCGCAGACTTTCAGCCTGCGGTACGGCATGTCCGATTTCCCGGGGCGCTGCCCCGGGCTGATGAATCCTGCCCTTTCAGGGCGCCGGAGCGCCGGCCCGGCAGGCCGGTAGGCCCCAGGTCATGTCCGATTTCCCAGGGCGCTGCCCCGGGCTGATGAATCCTGCCCTTTCAGGGCGCCGGAGCGCCGGCCCGGCAGGCCGGTAGGCGCCAGGTCATGTCCGATTTCCCGGGGCGCTGCCCCGGGCTGATGAATCCTGCCCTTTCAGGGCGCCGGAGCGCCGGCCCGGCAGGCCGGTAGGCGCCACGAACCGAGTGGCGCTCTCCCTGGGCGCCGTTGCCCGGCGCCTGTGGTCGCGCTCGGCTCGCGTGACCCGCTCCGGACGGCCCGCCCCGGGTGCTCAGCGCTGGCGGGCTGAGACGCCGGTGATCTGAAGCCGTCCCGGGCCTCTTGCTGTGATGGCCAGGAGTGCCTGGCGCGCCCGCGCTGGCACCGTCGCGGTGCCGTGCTGGCGTCGCCACTGGAAGCTGTCCGCGCGCGTCGGGAGCCGCCAGGGCTCGCCGAGGGCGGCGCCGTCGGCGTCGAGGAAGGTGACCGTCACGTCGCTCTGCTGTCCGGGCAGGTCGCGGGTGCCCAGGCGGCTGGGGTCGTAGACCCGTGTGAACAGCGCCAGGTCGAGGGCGCTGCCGGCGTCGGTCAGCGTCAGGGTGGTCTCGGCCAGGCCGCCGGGGTCGATCTCGAGGCAGCATCCCCCGGGCACGAGGCCACAGCCATCGTCGTGGATGATCTCGCCCGCCAGGCCGCTCTCGAGAGCCTGCGCCCGCCGACGCAGGCGGACGCGCCCGTCGTCGAGGAGGCTGTGGACGCGGTAGAGGCCGTCATTGCCGGCCTGGCTGCCGCGGATCGCGATCAGGTCGAGCGGTCGCGGTGCCGGCGGTCCCGCCAGGCGCAGCCAGCGCAGGTCCTTCTCGTCGTCGAAGGCGAGACCGGTGAGGGCGACGCGGCTCGGGCGGTTGGCGCGGGCATCACGCCGGCGCCACCCGGTGGCGTCGGCGCCGGCGCCGGCGGTGACATCGGGATTGCTGACGAGGTTGCCCGGCTGAGCGTGGTCGCTCTCCAGGACATAGGCGCCCGGGGTGACGGCGGCGGGCTGCCAGGGCGCGGGGGTGATGTCGTCGTCGACCGCGAGGGCCGCCGCGTCGAGGCTGGCGCCGTCTCCGCCGGTGATCAGGACCGCGGCGGTGTTGTCGTCGAGGCAGTCGAGGGGCAGGTCGGCGGTGAGGCCGTCCGGCGTGGCGGCGGTCGCGAGGGCGGCCCACGTGGCCGTGGCGGGCTGCCAGGACCGCGCCGCGCTCAGGCCGGTGCCGGTCAGCTCGAGGCGCATCTGCCGCGGCCGCGAGGCGTGCTCCAGGCCGATGCTCAGGACGATGCCATGGGCGCCCAGGCCGACGCCGGCGCCGTCGGCTGCGGCGATGAGGCCAAGTTCGTCGTTGCGGCGGATGGCGTCGAGAGTGAAGCCCTTCTCATCCTGACGATCGGGCTCCGGGTGGTCCGGCTGGCTGGTCCGGAAAGGGCGCGCGCCATCGGCCAGGGTGGTGTCGATGGCGCCGGGTTCGTCTGTGAGCACCCAGCCCTTGATGAAGGGCCGTGCCCGGGTCAGGCCCATCTGGTGGAAGGCCCAGAGGAGGCCGTCGATGGCGAGGGTCTGACCATCGGTATCGGGGTGGATGCCATCCCCGACCTGGCAACGCAGGGGCGGGTCGAGGGCGAGGGTGAGGTTGAAGACGTCGACGAACCAGGCCTTCTCGGCCACGGCCAGCTCGCGCACGACGCGGGCATTCTCGGCGGAGCGATCGTGGTAGCTCGGGTGGCTGCCGCCGTGGCTGGCGTCGTCGGGCGGGAACGGGCTCATCAGCACCGGCACCGCGCCCATGGCCCGCAGCCGCGCGATCATCTCGCGCCAGTTCGCCTGGTGCTCCGGCGCCATAGCGCCGTCGTTGACGTACATCAGGCAGACGACCCGCGGGCGGTGGTCGGCGACGCGGACCGCCCAGCCGGGCTCGATGCTGTAGTCGGCGCCCTCGACATCGGCGCGCAGGGGCTCGACGAGGTGCAGCTCGGCGTTCCGTGTCGGCGGGTGCTCGGCGACGGCGTTGATGGTGTAGACCTCGCCCTGGATGGTCACCCGCATGCCGGGGTAGGGTCCCATGCCCCAGCTCACACTGGTGCCGTAGAGCACGCTCTCGCCGCGCCGGCCGCGGATGCTGCCGCCGGTCATGGGCTTGACCAGGGCATTCGAGTTGCTCCCGCCGACCGCCGTGTTGATGACGCGCACCGGGAGCACCCGGCTCAGGAGCTGCGGGTAGTCGATGGCGAGGTTGCGGCCGGTGGTCTGGCTGTCGCCGGTGAAGACGACCGTGACCATCGAGTCCACAGTGATGCGTCGCATGGCCCCTCCCAGCCCGAATGGCAACGCCACAAGCAGGCTGCAGCAGAATCGCCAGGGCGTTGTCATGAGTCCTACCCGGATCGGCCGCGGGATGTATCGCGCCCGGCCCCCGGCGGCGCCCGCCAGGGGGGGCTCCGTGCAGCAACGCCTCACCCCTCCGCCCGCCGCGGCCGATCGGCCCGGCACTGCCGGCCGCGCCGGGCCGGCGCAACACCCCGCGACACGAA
>JAAYZO010000454.1 GCA_012514865.1 Lentisphaerota bacterium
CCCCTCCAGGGTGCATGGCGTGCAATCCGCGTTTCCGGGGGTCGGGCTGCGCGCGACCCCCGGCTACGATCTGGCACCCCTCCAGGGTGACCGAGTGAGCGCCGCCGCGATCTTCAAACAGCCCTGTTCGCGATGGCTTTGGCGTTGACAGCGTCCGGGGGGGCACTAGGGTAAGCGGTTCGCCCCGTGGGTTGCGGGGCGAGGCGGGGTCGTCTCCACCATGCTTGACCGCAATGCCATTCCGGACCGTCGTCGGCCGGGTCGTTCTGCCGGGCGTGCCGAGGCCGCGTCGTCGGCGGCCGGTGCTGATCTGGCGCCGCGTCTTCTGCGTCTTCTGAGCATCCTCTGTGAGCCCGTTCCGGTGGAGGTCCTTCGGGACAGCCTGGCGCAGAGCGGCGGGGCGGTGGCGGACGGTGCCTTCGAGGCGGCGCTGGCGGTTCTGATGAAGGGCGGCCAGGTCGAGACCACGGAGGCGGGTCTGCGGTGTCTGCCGGAGTGTCGGGAGGTGCTGACCCGCGCGGCGGTTGCCGAGGGCAGCTTCGAGGGGATGGCGCGGGCGGTCAAGCGTGTGCTGCCGGTGGCGGTGGCGTGGAACCGTATGGCGACCTTCCGCACCTGGGAGCAGGGCCTGCGCGAGGTGCGCATCGCCTTCTACCGTCAGGACAGCCGGGGCCTGCAGCAGGCCCTGTGGGAAATGAGTCGGCAGTTCCCGGCGGATGGCGTTCGTGAGCCGCCGCTGGTGGCGATCTGTGCGCATCCCTTCGACCGCGACTGGTTCCTGAGTCTGTCGGCGCCGATTCGGGCTGCCGCTGCCGGCGAGATGCTGTCGTGGTCGGCGTTGCGGCTGGTGCGCTGTGACGAGCTGCTGCACTGCCTGGAGCACGACGGCCTGCGGGTGCCGCCGGCGGTGCGGGTGTTCCAGGCCGACCTGTACATCCTGCAGGGCCGTTTCGAGGATGCCTCGACGGCGCTGCGCGAGGTCGAGGGCCCGGCGCTGGCGGTACGGCAGGCGTGGATGGCCTTCCTGCGGGGCGACACCGACGGCGCAGTTGCCCAGTTCGAGTCGGGCCTGCACGACCTGCGTCGGGAGCAGACCAAGGCTGACTGTTATTTCCGCAGCTACGGCGGGCTGTTCCACCTCCTGGCGCTGTTGCGTTCCGGCTCCGAGGCTCATCTGGAGCGTCTGCGTCAGTACCTGCCCCTGGCGGTGGCGTCCGAGCCGCTGTGGCGGGGCGTGTGCGGTGCCTTGCGCGAGTTGGCGATGGTCGCTTCCGGGGGTGTGGCGGATCTGCCCGAGCTGTCGGCGGCGGTCGCGGCCGACGTGTCGCCGGCTGAGGGCGGCGGCGGTGGCCCGGACGCCCTGGTGCTGCTCGAGCAGTGCTGTCGGCTGATGGCCTCGCCGGAGGCCGGCGCGGCCGCCTCGGTGGAGGCCCTCTGGCGGCGTTGTGATGAGGCGGGTTTCGCGTGGGCGGCGAGCGAGGCGGCGGCGTTGCTGACGCATCTCGGCGGGCACGCCGCGGCGCGCGAGCAGGCGCAGGCCTTCCGGGAGCGCACCGGCACGGTCGGCCTGGTCGGCACGCTGACCCTCGGCGAGCCCTGGGAGCGCACCTTGGAGGCGCTGGCGGCGCTGGGCCAGGAGCCGTTGGCGGCGGAGCCTTCCGAGGTCGAGCGTCGGCTGGTGTGGTTTGTGAAGCCGGGCGAGCGGGAGGGCGAGCCGGTGCAGCTTCGGGCGGCCGAGCAGCACCGCTCGGCCAAGGGCACCTGGACGCGCGGCCGCTCGGTGGCGCTGTTCGAGCTGCATACCCTGGCCGGTCGGCCGGGCTGCCTGACCGAGCAGGACCACCGCATCTGTGCGGCGATCGCGGTTCGCTCTGACCGTTGGCAGCCGGAGCAGGTGACCTACGAGATTCGCGCCGAGGTCGCCCTGCCGGAGATGGTCGGCCATCCGCTGCTCTTCTGGGAGGACAACCCGCGCCTGCGTCTGGAGCTGGTGCGCGGCGAGCCGGAGCTGGTGGTTCGCGAGCGTGGCGAGGTCCTGGAGCTGACGCTGTCGCCGCCGAGCCGGGGCGACGAGCGTGTGCTGCTCCTGCGTGACAGCCCGACGCGTCTGCGTCTGGTGCAGCTCGACGCGGTGCACAGCCGCCTGAGCGCGCTTCTGGAGGGCGGCCTGGTGGTGCCGTCGCGGGCGCGCGAGCGCCTGCGTCAGGCGCTGGGTCCGCTCGCCTCGCGGCTGGTGGTGCAGTCGGACATCGGCTCGCTCGACACGAGTGCGACGCCGGTGCCGGCGGACACGACGCTGCATCTGCATCTCCTGCCCAGCGGTGCCGGGCTGACGGTGGAGCTGCTGGTACAGCCCTTTGGCGCGGCGGGTCCGGCCTATGTGCCGGGCCAGGGCGGCACGACGGTCGCGGCGTTGGTGGGGGGTCGGCGTCTGGAGACGCAGCGTGATCTCGCGGATGAAGTGCGGCGGTCGCAGGCGGTCGCCGCGGCCTGTCCGGCGCTGGGGTCTCTGGCGAGCGACCGCTGGAGCGCGAGTCTGGAGGATCCCGAGGACTGCCTTGAGCTGCTCCTGCAGGTCCAGGCGTTGCCGGCGGGCGTGTCGGTGGAGTGGCCCGAGGGCCGCAGCCTGTCGGTGAGCCGCCGTCTCAGCAGCGCGGACCTGCACCTGAGCGTGCGGCGTCAGCGCGACTGGTTTGCGGTATCGGGCGATGTGCAGGTGAACGAGGATCTGACCGTGAGTCTGGCCGAGCTGATTCGGCTGACGGCGGGCAATGGCGGCCGTTTCGTGCCGCTGGGCGACGGCCAGTACCTGGCCTTGGCGGACGACTTCCGCCGGCGTCTCGAGGATCTTGCTCTGCTGGGCGAGCCTCGTCGCGAGGGCCTGCGTTTTCATCCCCTGGCGGCGGCGGCTCTCGAGGGCCTGACCGAGGACATCGGCGGCCTGGAGGCGGACGGCGAGTGGCGTGAGAACCTGTCGCGTCTCGAGGCCTCGCAGCGTCTCGAGGCGTCCCTGCCGGCGGGTCTGCAGGCCGACCTGCGCGACTACCAGGTCGAGGGCTACCGCTGGCTGTGCCGTCTGGCGGCCTGGGGCGCGGGAGCCTGCCTGGCTGACGACATGGGCCTTGGCAAGACGGTCCAGGCCCTCTCGGCGATTCTGGCGCGTTCGGCGGGCGGGCCGTCGCTGGTGGTGGCGCCGACGTCGGTCTGTCTGAACTGGCGTGACGAGGCGCAGCGTTTCACGCCGGGTCTGCGGGTGTGCCTCTACGGCGATGGTGACCGCGCCGAGATGCTCCGCCAGGCCGGCCCCGGCGATCTGGTGATCTGCAGCTACGGGCTCATGCAGACCGGCCGCGAGGCGCTCTCGGCGGTGACCTGGGAGACGATCGTGCTGGACGAAGCCCAGGCGATCAAGAATCCGCGCGCCAAGCGTTCGCAGGTCGCCTTCCGGCTGCGCGGGCGCTTCCGGGTGCTGACCACGGGTACGCCGATCGAGAACAACCTGGGCGAGCTGCGGAGCCTCTTCCGCTTCATCAACCCGGGCCTGCTGGGGAGCTGGGAGCACTTCAGCGAGCGCTTCGCGCTGCCGGTCGAGCGCGATCACGACGACAGCGTGCGCGAGCGTCTGCGGCGGCTGATCGCGCCGTTCATCCTGCGGCGGACCAAGCGCGAGGTCCTGGCGGAGCTGCCGGCGCGCACGGAGGTCCTCCAGCATGTCCAGCTCAGCGAGCGTGAGCGCGCCTTCTACGAGGCGCTGCGGCGCGAGTCGCTGCGGCGCATTGGGGATCAGACGGGGGGTCCCGGGGCGCGCCGGATGCAGATTCTGGCCGAGATCACGCGCCTGCGTCAGGCCTGCTGCAATCCGCGCCTGATCGTGCCGCACTGCGACATTGACAGCGCCAAGCTGGAGGCCTTCGACGGGATTGTCGAGGAACTCCTTGCCAATCGTCACAAGGCCCTCGTTTTCAGTCAGTTCGTGACGCACCTCAGCCTGGTTCGCGAGCATCTCGACCGCAAGGGGGTGCGCTATCAGTACCTCGACGGCTCGACGCCGCCGCGCGAGCGTGCCGAGCGGGTGGCGGCCTTCCAGCGTGGCGAGGGCGACGTCTTCCTGATCAGCCTCAAGGCCGGCGGCACGGGGCTGAATCTGACCGCGGCGGACTACGTCATCCACCTGGATCCATGGTGGAACCCGGCGGTCGAGGACCAGGCCAGCGACCGCGCCCACCGCATCGGCCAGGTGCAGCCGGTGACCATCTACCGCCTGGTGGCGGCCGACACCATCGAAGACCGCATCGTCGAGCTGCACCAGCGCAAGCGCGACCTGGCCGACAGCCTTCTGAGCGGCAGCGGGGTGCCGTCGGCGGTATCGGCCGAGGAGCTGCTGCGCCTCATGGCGGGGGAGTGAGGGGGGCGGCGCGTCGGCACCATGACGCAGCCCCCTCGGGGTTGAGTGGGCGGGATGGGATCTGGACCCAGGGTAGCGGCTGCGCCGCAACCCTGGGCTGGGGGACGCAATCCCGTCGGGATAGCGGAGCCGCCCGGCGGCCCGTGAGCGGGTCGGGTTAGAACGTCACCCGGCGGCCGGTCTTGCCCGACTCGTACATGGCGCAGACCATCTGCTGGGTCTTGAAGGCCTCGCGGCCGTCGATCTCCGGGGACTCGCCGGCGGCGATGGCTTCGTAGAACTGGTCGATCTGCTTGACGTGGCTGGCGCCCCAGTAGGACGGCCCGCCGCCGTAGTCGAAGGACTCGGCGGGGTTGGGCCGGGCGATGAACTCGCGGCCGTCGTCGAAGATGACGCGGCCCTCTTCGGCGAGCATGCGGACGCTGCCGTGTTCGCAGGCGATATCGAGCTCGACCTGGGCGTCATGGCTGTAGTAGTTATTGGCCCAGAAGGCAGCGCGGACGCCATTGCGGAAGCCGATCACGCCGTCGGCGACGTCTTCGACTTCGATGGTCGGGTGTTCGCGGTTGGCGATGTGGGTATCGATGGTGGCGATCTCGTCGCCGACGAACCAGCGCAGCAGGTCGAGGGTATGGATGGCCTGGTCGATGATGACGCCGCCGCCCTCGCGGTCCCAGGTGCCCTTCCAGTCGCTGCCGGCGTAGTACTCTGGCGGCCGGTACCAGGTAAGGGTCGCCTTGGCGGCGAGGACGCGGCCGAGCCGGCCGGAGTCGAGGGCGCTCTTGATGAGCACGGAGCCGGCGTTGTAGCGGTTCTGGAAGATGACCCCGAGGCGCCGGCCGGTGGCGTCGGCGCAGTCGATCATGGCCTGGGCGTCCTCGAGGCGGATGGCCATCGGCTTTTCGGTGAGGACATGGCAGCCCATCTGCATGGCCTCGATGGCCACCGGGGGGTGGAGGTAGTGGGGCAGGCAGATGTGGACCACGTCGAGCTTCTCGGCGCGGATCATCTCGCGGTAATCGGTGTAGGTGCGGCGGCAGCCGAAGAGCTTGGCGCGCTCCTCAGCGCGGTCCTGGCGGAGGTCGCAGCAGGCCCGCACGGTGACACTCTCCTGAGCCCCCGCCGGCATGCCGTGAAAGGGCGAGATGCGGCCGCAGCCAATGATACCGACGCGCAACTTGGCCATCGACGTCTTCCTCTCCAGAGGTACCGAAGATACGGACCCATGCATCGCCGCGCCACCGGGGGCTCGCGGGCATCGCGGCCGGAGGCGGCCGCAGGCTGCCCCGACACGGGGTGCCGGCGGCGTGACCGAAAAAACCCGGTCACTATAGCCGTCCGGGCGGGGCGGGCAACCCGCACCGTCGGCGCTGCAGGGCTGACCGAAGATCGCGTCAGCGCTCACCTGGCCACCCTGAAGGGGTGCCAGATCGTAGCCGGGGGTCGCGCGAGAGCACGACCCCCGGAAACACGAGCCCACGAACCACGCACCCTGAAGGGGTGCCAGAACCGGACTTTCAAACAGCCCTGTCGGCGCTGCGGGTGGCGGTCTGACCGGTCTGGCCGGCCTGACGGCGTCGGCGGCCGCTGCGGGCGGCGCCGGGCGCCGGGTGCGGTGCGGTATGTCGGTGGCGCGGGTGGGCCTGGGGGA
>JAAYZO010000455.1 GCA_012514865.1 Lentisphaerota bacterium
CCCAGGGGGACCTTGGCATAGGAGTAGTGCCCGCCGACCATCAGCACCACGGCGTGCAGGGCGATGAAGGTGTAGACCAGCGTCGTCAGGCGGAAGCGCCGGGCGCTGAGCACGAGTACCGGCAGGGCCAGGAGCACCGGGACGGTCTCGAGAAACCAGGTCAGGCGGGTGTCCTGGACATCGATGCCCGACCAGGCCCAGACCGCCACGACCACGGCCAGGAGGACACAGGGATAGCGCCAGGATGACATCGGTGGCCTCCGGTAGGGTGCCGTGAGCGGTTCATGACGGCTGCACGCTACGGTAACCCCGGCCTGGCCGGGTTGCCATTGGTGTACCGCGGCCTATGGTGTGGTCGTCGGGTTGCCATCACGACGTGTCGATTGCCGCACCGTTGGAGGACTGTACGCCATGGCCAGGGTTTGCCGTCGGGGCTTCACGCTGATCGAGCTGCTGGTGGTCATTGCCATCATCGCCATCCTGGCGGCGATGTTGCTGCCGGCCCTGTCGCGGGCGCGCGAGAAGGCGCGGACCATCTCCTGCATGAACAACGCCAAGCAGATCGGCCTGAGCATCCTGATGTACAATGACGACAACGGCGAGCGCATGATCCCGTCCGCCATGTGGTACATCCCCAACCCCGGCGGCAAGTATTACTCCTGGCCGCAGTTGACCAAACCCTACCTGAACAGCCAGGAGACCCACACCTGCCCATCCGCGCCGGACTACGTCTGGACCGGCTCCAGCAACGCCACCAGCAGTATCGGCTATGGCTTCGCCGGCCGCAACGGCGGCTACCCGAGCCTCAGCGGCATGGCCCTCGCCCAGATCTCCAAGCCGAGCACCTGCATCATGGTCGGCGATTCGGGACGGCTGACCCTCGGCACGGGCGTCTCGTACTACATCATCGACTGGAGCCCGGACCAGAGTGATAACGGCGTCCCGCCGGACCCGAACCGCCATGGCCGCGGCGCCAATGTCATCTTCTGCGATGGCCACGGCGAGTGGCTGTCGATGGGGAAGTACTCGACCTGGGTCACCAGCGCCGGCACCCCGGCGCCGACCCCGAATCTCTGGCTGCCCTACTGAGCGGCCCGCCCCGTGCCTGGCGGGGCGCCATGGCAGGACCTCGGGTCATCGTTCCGGCGGGCGTTGCATGGGGGCCTTCGACATGGACAGCGCGCGGCGGGTGGCGGGTTGGCGGTTCTGGCGGCGCTGGCTGACGGCCGGCCTCGTGGCGGTCTCCTGCGGCCTGGCCGGCGCTGCCGATCCCGGGCCGCTGCGGGTCGGCCTGTCGACCGCCGACATCACCCCGGAGGGCCCCGTAGTCATGCGCGGCTTCGGGGCCAGGAAGCGGCCCTCGGAGGGCATTCTGCGGCCGATCCAGGCGCAGTGTGTTGTCTTTGACAACGGCCACACCCGCGTGGCGCTGATGGCCTTCGACCTCTGCGCCGTGAGCTACAGCCAGCTCATCCGCCTGCGCGGTCTCGCCGAGGCCAGCGGCATTCCGCCGCAGCACCTCATGGTCAACGCCTCGCACTCGCACTACGGCCCCCACCTGGGCAGCACCCAGCCGCATCCGCAGAATCTCGACTACGAGGCGCTGTTCACGGCGCGCACGGAGCCCCTCCTGGCGGCGGCCGTGGCCGACCTGCAGCCGGCGGTGCTCGACTACGCGGTCGGGTCCTGCAGCATGGGCATCAACCGTCGCCGGGTCAACCCGGACGGCACCTGCAGCGGCATGCGTCCGGAGCCCCGCAAGCCGATCGACCCGGAGGTACCTATCCTGCGGGTACGCGATGCCGCGGGGGAGGTCCGCGCGCTGCTTTTCGGTTACGCCTGCCATCCCACGACGCTCACCGGCACGACGCCGACCGGCTTCCAGGTCGGCACCGACTACCCGGGCTACGCGCGCGACTGGCTCGCCGCGGCGTACTCGGGCGCGCAGCCGGTATTCTTCCAGGGCTGCGGCGGCGACATCAAGCCCCGCGCGATCCTCGCCGACGGCCGTTTTGGCGAGGTCCTGCTGCCCCCGGCTGACCTCATCGCCTCGCTGGGTCACGAGCTGGGCCGCGCCGTGGTGGCGGCCTTGGCGGTGCCGGCCTCGCCGGTACCTCAGGACCGCCCCGCGGACCTGGCGGCGGCGGCAGCGGCGCCGGTGCCCCTGGGCGGCATCGTCGATCTGGTCAATCTGCCGTCCAAAGAGGACCCCGAGAAGCCCTGTCCGACGCCCTTCCACATGGGCGTCTGGCGGATTGGCGATGTGTACCTCTTCGGCTGCCAGGGCGAGCTGCTCTCGGCGGTCGGACAGCGCATCAAGAACGACCTCGCGGGCCGGCGCGTCTGGACGAGCGGCTACACGCACTGGGGCGGCGGCTACCTCCCTGACGCGGCAAGCTACGCCGAGGGCGGCTACGAGGTCGCCTCGAGCGCCTTCGGCCCCGGCGCCGAGGCGGTCGTGGTGGCAACGGCGCGGCGGCTGGTCGAGGCCCTCGAGGCCGAGCCGGTCCACGCCGAGCCGATACCGGTCGCGGCGGCGCCGCGGTGAAGGCCGCCGCCAGGCGACACGGCGCACCGCCGCCTCACTCGAGGCGGTAGAGGGCGGTGCTGAAGGGCGCGAGGTCGACCCGCAGTGTCGCGGCGTCGCGCGCCAGGACGGCCCCGCCGAGGGCCTCGCGGACCGTGCACGGCCGCGGCAGACGGAGCTCCCCGGCAGCCGGCGCGGCGCCGCTGTGGAGGGCCACCAGGTGGCGGCTGGCGAAGAGCACCTCGGGGCCATCCCAGTAGAGGTGCACCCCCGCCGCCGCGGCCAGGTTGCGCAGAACGCGCGCCGGCAGGAGCGGCACCGTCGCCAGGACCGAGGTCCAGGCGGTGCCGTCCGCAGCGGTGGCCGTGCGGGCGCAGACCGCCAGCATGTCGTCGACCGGGCGGCCCTCCAGGACCCAGTGCCCGAGCGGCTCGACTTCCTCACCGCAGGCCTTGGCATCGACATACACCAGCGGCCAGACCTCGTTGCCGAAGCGCTCCCAGGTGGTGCCCGCGGGGAAAGGCTCCGCGGTCAGGTCCTGATCGCGCCGCAGGCCCTCGAGGGCCGAGTGCGCCGCCGCGACCGGCCGCCACGACTGGACAGCGCGGCGGTCGAGCCAGCGCACGCCGGGTATGCCCGTCGTCGTCGCGACGTGGGCCGGATCCGGCGAGCGGTCGGGACCGGCTAGGCCGGGCGCCCAGAGCCAGACGACAGTCCGACCGGAGCCCTTGCAGAGGTCCAGCCAGGCGCGCTCAGTCGGGTCGAGGTAGACCGGATTGAGAAAGAGGCAGAGCCGGTACTGGTCGAGCAGGCCGCGCTCCTGCAGGACGGGTAGGTCCGCGAGGTTGTAGAGGTCGAAGGGCGCCCCGAGGCGCTGCATCTGGTCGAGGAAGGTGAAGCGGCCGGCGATGATATTGATGGTCGCGGTGGGGGGAAAGAGATCCTGGGCGGTGAGTGACTCGCCGTGGTAGAAGACCGCGATCTGCGCTGAGGGCCCGCGCTCGGGTTGGCTGAGGAGGTCACGGTAGAGCCGCCCGAGCTCGCTGGCCAGCTCGGCGATGGCCGGATCGAGGAACCACTCGCGGGCGCCGGCGCCGCCCTGGCCGCTGGCGAACTCGTACCACCACCAGGCAGCGCCCTTGCTCAGGGCCGCCGCGGCGTCGCGCTGCATAACGGCGAGGGTCTCGTCGCGCGAGAAGGTCTTCGGCATGTGCTCGGCGAGGTAGGTCCGCGTGTCCATCTCGTAGATCCAGAGCTTGTTGTGGAGGCGCAGGCTGTCGGTGATGTTCAGTCCCCAGTAGGGCTCGCCGGCGCGCCGGGCCTCGTTGTACTCGCTGGGGCTGACGAAGAAATCGAGGTCGGGGCAGCGCGCCGCGGCGGCCACCGCGGTATGGCCATGAAAGCCGGGCACGGCGGTATAGAGCTGGCTGAGGGCATAGCCGTAGAAGCATCCGGTCAGCAGGCGGCCGTCGGAGGCCTCCTTGATGGCGCGGCCCCAGGCGGCGAAGCTGTCGACCATGGCCTCGGCGAAGCACTGGAAGTAGTCCATCGGGAGGGTGCCGACACCGGGCGTCAGGGCATCCCGCAGGGAGCCCTCCCCGGGACGCTTGCCGGTCCAGCAGAGCAGGTCGCAGAGCTCGGCGGCGGGGAGGCGTGCCGGGTCGAGGATGTCATCGACGTCGACGGCGGGGCGCTGCCAGGCCTGGCGCAGGCGCTCGGGGGTGCCGTAACGCTGCAGGAGGAAGCTGCGGAAGGTCCGCCGTGCCGCCATCGAGACATCGCCGGCCTCCCAGGCCGCGCGCGGCCGGGCGTCGTAGTTGCCGGCGGCATCGAAGACGAGGTTCCTCTCGTTGCCGCCCCAGTAGTTCTCACCGGCCCGCCCGGCGAACAGACAGACGCCGATGACATTGCCGGCGTAGGGCTGCTGACGCATATGGCGGACCCATCGCGACAGGGCCGCGGCGCCGTCGCGCCGCCAGGCCGCCGACATGAAGGTCGGCCGCACCTGGCCGCGGTCGGGCACCTGCATCGCCAGGGGTATGACCAGCGAGCCGCGGCCGCCGAGCATCTGCTCTGAGGGCTCGTCGAAGAGCCACTCAGGGTCGGGGTCCATGGTCACCGCCGGCAGGAGCCGGATGCGCCCATCCACGGCCACGGCCGCATTCAGGACGCGGTCGACCTCGCGGAACCACGCCTCTTCATTCGCGGCGCGCTGGCCGGCGGCGTAGACCGGGGTGCCGTCGAGCAGCGGCCGGAAGAGCGTCAGGCCGGTCTGGGCATAGGCATGCCAGCGGCGCGGGCTGCCGTAGGACGACGACCACAGGATCGGGGGCACGGCCTCGCCGTCGATGCAGAGGGTCGGATTGCCGTCGAGGGTGCGCACGCGGGAGTCGGGGAAGTCACCGCGGCTGGTCGCGGCGGGCGGATGCTCCCGGAGCACGGGCAGGGCCAGGTGCAGGCCGTAGGCATCGGCGCGGACGCCGGGCAGGTCGCAGGTGAGGCCGCTGCCGGCCTCCGGGGTAGACAGGGCGATGAGGACCGGCGTGACTGCCGGGGCGTGCTCGGGAAGGGTCACGCTCAACTCGAGGTCGTGCTCGCCGGGCGGCCACGCTGCGATGCCGGTCTGCTCGGGGGTGAGGACAGCGCCGCCGAGGTCGTGGTCGTGGTTCTGCCAGAACGAGCGCTGGCCCAAGAGCGCGACCATGGCGTAGCCGCGGGCGGGCGGGCGCTCGCAGGCGACCCGCAGGCGCACCCGGACCGCCTCGCCGGGGCGCGCCGGCGAGGGCTCCAGGCTCAGGCCGGTGACCCGGAAGCGGTCCTCGGGGACGACGG
>JAAYZO010000456.1 GCA_012514865.1 Lentisphaerota bacterium
CCCCGCTGAACGCCCAACGCTCAACGCCCAACGTCCAACGCCCAACACAGGTCCCGGGAACCCGCGACCCTCGACCCCCGACCCGCTACCCCCGACCCTCGACCCCCGACCCTCGACCCTCGTTGAACGCCGAGCGCCCAACGCCCAAGGACGGAGGGGAGAGAACCACGGATGGACACGGATGAACTCGGATGGGGGAGGAGGCGAGAATCACGAATGCACACGAATGGACACGAATGAGAGTGAGGAGGGGGGAGCGATGAGGCAACGCCCAACGGTTAAGTGAGTGGGAGTCGACAGGTGCCGACAGGGCTCGACAGGGCTCGACAGGAGTCGATGGGAACGGAACGCCCAACGCTCAACGCCGACCCTCGACCTCCGACCCCCGCTGAACGCCCAACGCTCAACGCCCAACGTCCAACGCCCAACACAGGTCCCGGGAACCCGCGACCCTCGACCCTCGACCCCTGCCCCCCGCTGAACGCCCAACGCTGAACGTCCAACGTCCAACGTCCAACACCAGATGGAGCCGGCGAGCACGACGGAACTCCGAACTCAGGACTCCGAACCCCGAACTCCGAACTCCGAACTCAGGTTGCGGGCAGCGCCCGCGCCAAGGACCGCCCGGGCGTCGGCAACGCCCGGGAGAGCGCCACTCGGCTCGTGGCGCCCACCTCTGCCCCGCCGGCGCCCGTCGCCATGCGCTCGTCAGGCCTCACTGATCCTATCCTCTCCTGTTCGTGTCGTTCGTGCTTTTCGTGGCTAAAGATCGTCTCGGGATTGCCTGGACCGCCACAGCCGGCGGGTGCCAGAACCGGCCGAGACGACAGCCCCCGCCGGCGACCGTCGCCATGCGCGCGTCAGGCCTCCCTGATCCTACCCTCTCCTGTTCGTGTCGTTCGTGCTTTTCGTGGTTACTGATCTTCTCCGGATTGCCTGGACCGCCACAGCCGGCGGGTGCCAGAACCGGCCGAGACGACAGCCCCCGCCGTCGCTCACTCCTGCGACCGCGCCGCCTGGCGTATCCGCAGGGTCTCGAGGTCGACGTCGACCGAGAGCCACCCCGCCCGCGGGTCAAGGGAAAACAACGGCTGAGGGTGCCCTGCCAGGCGCCCTCAGCCGGTTGGTTGACAATGGCCGCGGATCCACCAGATTGCGGGGGTGGCCCGACCGGGCCTCGCCGACGTCAAAGGAGCCGCCGTATGCGCCTCGTGGTGCCGATCAAGCAGGTACCCGAAACCACCGCTGTCCGCATGGACGAGACGACCGGGACGATGGTCCGCGACGGCGTCGATGCCATCGTCAACCCCCTCGACCTCTATGCCGTCGAGGCGGCCCTGCGCCTGCGCGAGGCCGCCCCCGACGGCACCATCGAGGTGGTGGCGCTCAGCATGGGCCCGCCGCGCGCCGAGGTCGCCCTGCGCGAGGTCCTGGCCATGGGCGCCGATCGCGCCGTCCTGCTCACCGACCGCGCCTTTGCCGGCGCCGACACCTGGTCGACGGCGAATGTCCTGGCCGCGGCGGTGCGTCGCCTGGCGCCGGTCGACCTGGTCCTCTGCGGCGAACGCGCCACCGACGGCGATACCGGCCAGGTCGGCCCCGGCCTGGCGGCCTTCCTCGGCCTGCCCGTGCTGACCTACGTCTCGCGCCTGGCCCTGCAGCCGCCGTCGCAGTGCCGGGTGGAGCGCCTCGTCGAGACCGGCCACGAGCGTCTCGAGGCCGACCTGCCCGCCGTGGTCACCGTGGTGAAGGAACTGGCCGAGCCGCGCCTGCCGACCCTGCGCGGCAAGCAGCGCGCCCGTCGCGCCGAGGTGGCCGTCTGGACCGCCGCCGATCTGGGCATACCCGCCGAAGACCTCGGCCTCAAGGGCTCGCCGACACGCGTCGAACGCATCTTCCGCCCCCGCCTCGGCCGCACCTGCGAACGCCTGACCATCCGCGACAGTGCGGATCTGGAGGCGGCCGCGGAACGCGTCGTGGCGGTGCTCAACGCGCGAGGACTGCTCTGATATGCCACCCGCCACCACCGCACCCGTGTGGGTCCTCGCCGAGCCGGCCGACGGCCGCCCAGCCCGCGTCAGCTACGAACTCGTCGCCCGCGGGCGCGCCCTGGCGACGGCGCTGTCCGCGCCCCTGTGGGCCATCCTGCCGGGGCCGGCCCTCCCGGACGAGGCCCTGCAGAGCCTCATCGCCGCCGGCGCCGATGGCGTCCTGGCCCTGGAACACGAGGCCCTCGCGCCCTTCACCGTCGAGCCCTGGGCGGCCTGCCTGGCGGCGCAGGTGCGCCAGCGCCAGCCGCAGATCCTGCTCGCGGCCGCCACCAGCACCGGCCGCACCGTCATGCCCTACCTCGCCGTCCTGCTGCGCACCGGCCTGACTGCCGACTGCACCGACCTCGCCATCGACCCGGCCACCGGCGACCTCCTGCAGACCCGCCCGGCCATCGGCGGCCACATCCTGGCGACCATACGCACGCCCCGCCACCGTCCGCAGATGGCCACCGTCCGGCCGCACGCGACGCCCCTGCCGGTGCCCGACCCGCGCCGACAGGGCACCCTGGAGAGGCTCCGGCCAGCGGCGGACCTCCTGCACAGCCGCGTGCGGCACCTCGAGCACATCCCCTCGACCGAGTCGCGGGCGCTCCAGGACGCCGAGGTGGTGGTCGGGGTCGGCCGCGGCATCCGCAAGGCCGACAACCTCGGCCTGGCGCGGGCCCTGGCCGAGAGCCTCGATGCCGCCCTCGGCGCCAGCCGCGACGTCGTCGACCGCGGCTGGCTCGACTACCCGCACCAGGTCGGGCTCTCCGGCAAAACCGTCTCGCCGCGGCTCTACGTCGCGGTCGGGCTCTCGGGGTCAGTGCAGCACCTCGCCGGCATGCAGACCAGCGAGACCATCCTGGCGATCAACAGCGACCCGGAGGCGCAGATTCTGAAGGTCGCCGATCTGGCCATCGTCGGGGATCTCTTCGAGGTCCTGCCCGTACTCACCGCCAGGCTGCAGCAGGCACGACGGCGCCGGGGCGGCGACGGCGGCCGCGGCGCTCAGGATGGCCATGGAGGGCCCGCCGCGTGAACACGGCCTACGGCACGGTCACACCCACCATCGCCCGGGACGTCGCCGCCATCGTCGGCGCGCACCACGTCGTCTACGCCGAGCCCGAGCGCCTGGCGCCCTACGGCCGCGACGAGTCGGTCGAGGCCGACGGCGGCCGGCCGCCGGAGCTGGCGGTGCGCCCCGGCTCCGCCGACGAGGTCCAGGCCATCGTGCGCCTGGCCGTGACGCACCGCCTGCCGATCACGCCGCGCGGCGCCGGCAGCGGCCTCTCCGGCGGCGCCATACCCATCCACGGCGGCATCGTCATCGACCTCGGCCGCATGAACCGCATCCTGGAGATCGATACCGAGAACCTCATGGTCGTCGTCGAACCCGGCGTCGTCACCAGCGAGATCAACGAGGCGCTCCGGCCGCATGGGCTCTTCTACGCCGGCTACCCGATGAGCCTGGAGACCTGCTGCATCGGCGGCAATGTCGCCGAGAACGCCGGCGGCGGCAAGGCCATCAAGTACGGTGTCACCGGCCGCTATGTCATGGGACTCGACGTGGTCGCGCCCAGCGGCGAGCGGCTCTGCCTCGGCGGCAAGCTGGTCAAGGATGTCACCGGCCTGAACCTCCTGCAGCTCATGGTCGGCTCCGAGGGCACCCTGGGCATCATCACGCGGGTCATCCTCAAGCTCCTGCCCCTGCCCCGCGCCAGCGCCGATCTGCTCTGCCTGTTCCGCACCCCCCGCGAGGCCATCGCGGCGGTGCCGCGGCTGATGACCCGCACCGGCATCATCCCCACCGCCATCGAGTTCATGGACCGCACCAGCCTGCAGGCGTCCTGCCGCTACCTCAACGAGAGCCTGCCCTGCGCCGATGCCGGCGCCATGCTCCTCATCACCGTCGACGGCAACGACCCCGAACGCATCGTCGACGACTACGAGCGCATCGGCGAGGCCTGCGAAGCCGCCGGGGCCGTCGAGATCTACGTCGCCGATAACCGCACTACCTCGGAACGACTCTGGCGCATACGCCGCAACGTCGCCGAGGCCTTCAAGGTCTTCAGCCCGCACCAGAGCCTCGAGGACATCGTCGTACCGATCGCGGCCATACCGGCCATGGTCGAGGCCGTCGAGCGCCTCTCGGCAACCTACGGCGTCCCCATACCCTGCTACGGCCACGCCGGCGATGGCAACCTCCACGCCACCCCGGTCATGAACCCCGGGTGGACCCTCGAACGCTGGCGCGAGACCCTGCCGCGGCTCCTCACCGACCTCTACCGCGAGACCGCCCGGCTCGGCGGACGCATCTCCGGCGAGCACGGCATCGGCTGTAAGCGCAAGGCCTACCTCCCCCTCGTCCTCGATGCCGGCACGCTCGCCATGACGCGCGCCATCAAGCACGCCCTCGACCCGCTGAACATCATGAACCCCGGCAAGATCGTCGACCCCGAGGGCTGAGCCGGCGACCGCTCAGGCCCCGGCACCGACACCGCTCCAGCGCAGCGCCAGGCGCACCGCCGCCGTGCCGAGGGCGAAGGCCAGCGCCGAGCCGGCCAGGGTCAGGCCGAGGTACCACGCCGCCTGCATCAGATGGCCGGACTCCAGCATGCGCCCGGCATCGGCGACCATCGCGGACATCGTCGTGAAGCCGCCGCAGAAGCCGGTGGCGAGGACCAGGCGCGCCTCGGGCGACAGAGCCGAGCCATGCCCGGCCAGCTCGGTGACCAGGCCCATCAGCAGACAGCCGAGGCAGTTGGCCGCGAAGGTCCCCAGCGGCCACCCGGGCAGCAGCCGCGCCCCCGCCAGGCTGAGACCGTAACGCGCCATGCAGCCGAGGCTGCCGCCCATGCCGACCAGCATCGCCGCCCATACCGCCTTCGACATCGCTGACTGCCTCCCACCGGGATCCACCATGCGCACGCCGTCCCGTACCATGCCCTCCCGGCCGCCGCGCCGCCAGTCGACGGCGGCCCGCACCGAGACAGGCCCAGGAAAGCGAGAAGCCCGGTTGGATGGCTTCATCGTCACCACCCAGCCGGGCCTATGTGGGCTGACCTTGTCAGCCCCGGTGATCGTCAGCCCAATCAACCCCTGCACCCTACTGCTGACGACCACTTTCTACGGGGATTGACACGGCCGGCGCGCCGGGGTTCCCGCTGTGGAGGCGTTCTCCTTCCCCTTCTCCTTCTTGCGTCTCTTGCGCCTCTTTGCGGCACGATCTTCTTCCGCATCCCCCCGGGACAGCAGCGCCGGCCCCTGGCGATCCGACCGACGCAACCCTCGTGCTGCGTGGGAACGGTACCGTTCTCATCTGACCGGCGCTTTCCCCGATCCCCGCACCGCCTCAACCCCGCCAGGCCAGGACGGTGTCGATCATCGCCTTGTACTGGGGAAAGCAGTCGTCGCCGCGCCCGCGAATGAACGGGGATGCGGTCGGACAGACGATCAGGCCGCGACCGTCGTCGAAGGTATCCCGGATGAGCGCCGTCGTCTGCTCCCGAATGGCCTCGGCGTCGCGGTCGTACATGTCGCCGATCTGCAGGTTCCCTTCCAGACAGATTCGGCCGCGAACGGCATCCTTCGCCGCCTTCGCCGGAAGATCGCCCAGGGGCGGCGCCTCGAAGGGATGCAGGACATCCGCTCCCAGATCGACGAAACCCTGCACCACGGCCGCGATGCGGCCGTGCGAGTGGATGTGGATGCGCCCGCCCGCATCGTGAATGGCATCCGTGATGGGACGGTCGTAGCGCACGTTGAAGTCGTCGAAGTCGCGCGCCCCATGGAGCGGCGGAACGAGATACTCTTCGCCGAGCATGGAGAAATAGGGCCCGACCCCCCGCGCCAGAAGACCGCGGGTCACCGTCAGCAGAATACCCGCCTGCCGACGGCAGAGTTCGTGCAGAATGTCACGATCCGTAATCGACATCAGCGCGAAGGCCTCGGACCCGCAGAGGGCCGCCACCGAACCCGCCGGGTTCATGCCGAGGCCGACATCGACGATGCCCCGGTCGCCGACCTGGCGGACCGTCTCCTCGAACGTCTCCGTCGAGAAGGAGACCTCGGGAAGGGGTAGCGACAGATAGGCTTCGGCCTCCTCGCGACAGGTTACCAGGAACGTCTCGTGGAGACCCGGCTGGCCGCGAAGACTGACCAGATGGCTCGAGGTCAGAGTGCCGCGAGGCGTCTCGACCACAGTCACGTGGCGCTCGAAATCGGCCGAGTGGGGCTCCACCCGCAGGGCCGATGGCGCAGCGCCAACCCGCCAACCGTGCCAGCCGAACTTCTGCTCGGAATGCGCCGCCAGGTAGGCCTTCAGCCGGTCGTAACTGGGGTCGTCTTTCGGGAAGCCGGTCCGGCTGTAGACGGCCGGCCGATCGAGTTCCTCGTGAAAGTAGCAGCGCCGCAAGCGTTCTCGTGCCGTCATCGCCATGTTGCGCCTCAGCCCCATCGTCATCGTCGACACCCATGCCACACGAGCCGGTCCAGAGTACATGCCGGGACCTCAATCCGCAAGTCGGGAAGGCCCACGGGTGCATGACGGGTTTGTCGGCTGGGCGGGACCTGGAATCCGTCTCGCCTGCAGATAGTCTGGACGGTTGCCGAGGTCACCAGCCGGGTCAGACGGTCCAGACAATCCCGAGACGATCTGTAACCACGAAAAGCACGAAGGACACGAACAGGATAGGACCGGATGGGATTGGATCGGGTAAGAGAGGCCCGACTCGCGAACGGCGACGGGTGCCGGCCGGACTGTCTTGCCGCTCCCACCTCTCCGAATGCCCTCCAGTTCGTGCTTTTCGTGCCTTTCGTGGTTCAATTCCCTCTTCCCCTCAGGAGTGTCATGCACCCAGGTCCGCGGCGGCTGAGAGCGTCACGCGATCGTGCGCCGCCCTGGCATTGGGCGTCTACGTTACCGAAGACGCACCGTCCATGGTCGAAGAGCGAAAGATATGCCCCATGCGCAACCGGCCCGAAGCCTCCAGGACATGCCTCGCCGCAGCGATCCTCGCCATCGCCACCGTATCGATCGCGGCCTCGGCCCAGCCCGCCGACAGCGATGGCGACGGCATCCCCGACAGCGTCGAAACGCAACTGGGACTGCCTCCCGATCTCCCCCAGAGACTCGTGCCTGCCGCGCAGAGCCCCAGCCGTGGCGACTCGGACCAGGAGGCTGCCATCAATGCCCCGGATATCCTCTCGGCAGCCGTGTGCCACGTGGGGGCTCGACGCCTCCTGTTCCAGGTCGAGTTCGCCGGTCCGGCCGTGTTCACCGGTTCCACGTTCATCATCTACCTCGACATGGACAACGATCCTGACACCGGCCGCGTCGATCCGCACCACGGCGGCATCGATGTGATGGTCAGTGTGTCCGGCGACAGTGTCAGTACGACCTTCCACAACGCGGACTACGCCCACACGACGACGCTCGCGGGCACTGTCGACGGCCATCTCCTCTGGGTCGCCATGGATGCGCCGCTGAGTCCCCGCGATGGCACCCTCGCGCTGGGACTGCATCTGCTCGCCCAGCGCAAGGGGGGCGCGAGCGACTCCACGCGTCATGCGGTCGTGACTGTTCCCGTGCAGACGGATGTCGCCGTCCCCAAGGCCGATTTCGGTCGCTCGGGGAGCCTGCGGCCGCTGACCGACTACCGCTATGTCGACGACCAGGTCAAACTCGAAC
>JAAYZO010000457.1 GCA_012514865.1 Lentisphaerota bacterium
CCCCTCCAGGGTGCATGGCGTGCAATCCGCGTTTCCGGGGGTCGAGCTCTCGCGCGACCCCCGGCTACGATCTGGCACCCCTCCAGGGTGACCGAGTGAGCGCCGTCGCGATCTTCAAACAGCCCTGGAGCGCCCGTCGGAAGCTGGCACAGGCTGCCGCCTCTGGCCGCCAGGCTCCACGGGGTCCACAGGCCGTGGGACCGGGGTCCGGGGCCGGCCGGAAAGGGACCCAAGCGACTCAAGGGACTCAAGGATGGGGGCACCGCCGAGCCGCGTGCCGCCCAAGGCCTTCCGGCTCCCCCGGCTCCCCCGGCCACTTCAGCGTTGGACGTTGGGCGTTGGGCGTTGAGCGTTCGGCGTTCCCTCGCCCCGTGTCCCCGCCCACTTCAGCGTTGGACGTTGGGCGTTCGGCGTTCCCTCGCCCCGTGTCCCCCGTGTCCGCCGCCGGCTGCCGCGGCGCGACTATCGCGCCCCGGCCCCGGCGCCGGCGCCCCATGTGGCCCCGCCGGGGAGTTCCTGCTGGTCACCGGGCTCGGCCGGCCGCGGCGCCGCGGCCTGGGGCCGCGGCACCGCAGCAGTCGTCGCGAGGAGCCCGGCCGGGCCGTCGTAGCGGGCCACCAGCCCGAGGGCCGCGAAGCTCGTCACCAGGAACGACCCGCCGTAGCTCACGAAGGGCAAGGGGATCCCGATGATCGGCAGGAGTCGCAGGGCCATGCCGACGTGGATCACGGTCTGCAGGAAGATCAGCGTGGCGAAGCCGACCGCGAACGACCACGCCGCCGGATGCGGCGACGCCGCGCCGCGCCAGAGCACGACCGCGATCAGAAAGCCGATCAGACCCAGCACCAGCGCCGCGCCCTGGAGTCCGAACGACTCACTGAGCACGCAGTAGATGAAGTCGGTGTGCTGCACCGTCCTCGGCAGATATCCGAGGATGGTGATGTTGCCCTGGCGATAGCCGCTGCCGCGCTCGCCGCCGATGCGCACGCAGCGCAGCGCCTGGCGCGCATTCCAGCCGCCGTACTGGCTAAGGTAGCAGGCAAAGCGGTCCGGGCAGTGCGAGAGCAGGCCGGAGGCGCCGCTCGGGGCCACCACCGACTTGACCTCGCGCACGCTCAGCCCCACGGGGGGGCCGTCGGGGCCGAACGACCCGCGCTGTGCCTCGAGGCGTGAGACATTGACCGCCGGCTCGGGAACCCGGATGCGGTGGATGGCGAGGGCCACCGGCGTCAGGCCGACCACGCCGGCCGTCGCCAGGATCAGCAGCGACGGCCAGGAGAACCACCGCGTCAGGAGCACGGTCCCGACCGAGGCGCAGAGCAGTGCGGTGTTGCCCATGGAGCGCTCGAGGAAGACCAGGAAGGCCGGCAGCGCCACGGCCACGACCGCCAGGAGGTGACGCCGGAGGCGCATGGCGCGGTCGAGCCGCGGATCGGGGTTGACCATCTCCGCGACGACCCACAGCAGCACGATCTTGGCGAACTCGGCCGGCTGCACCGCCGGCATGCCGGCAAGGGACAGCCAGCGGGTGCTGTTGCCGGTAGCCCGGCCCAGGACCAGCACCAGCACCGGCAGGACGATACAGCAGAGGCCGTAAAGCACCCGCATCGTCAGCCGCCGCGACCAGGGAAAGACGCCCTTGGCAATCACCGCATAGGCCGCCAGACCGATGACGAGGAAGGCAATCTGGCGCCGCCAGTAAAGGCGCTCGGGGGCGCCCTCCACCGGGACGCAGACGCCATACGTCAGGGCAATCCCAACGCCGCACAGCAGGAGCGCCGGCATCAGCCGCAGGGCGTCATGCCAGACCTCGGCCGAGAGATCCGCCAGCAGGGCGCCCTCCTGAACGGCACCGGCCGACGCCGCCCGCGCCGATGGCTGACAGCGCCGCTGGTGCCAGCGCGCCATGGCCGACGCGGCCCGCCCCGTGAAGGTGGCGCGGACGGCCCCGCCGGCGGCGCCGACATCGCGACGTCGGCGCGGCGGCGCCGGTTTAGCCGGCGGCACAGGAGCGGGAGCCGCCGGCGCGGGAGCGGGAGCCGCCGGAGGCGCCACATCCGGCCCCTCGGCCGGTGCGGGAGTGGCCGGGGCTCGGTCAGCCGCGGCGGGTTCAGCGACAGCCGCGTCCGGGGCCGGGGCGGAGTCAGCCGGCGTGGGATTGGGGTCTGCCGCGGCCGGGGCCGGGGCGGATTCGGGGGCAGCCGCGGCCGGGGCTACCGGCGGCGCGGGCCGTTCCGCCCGCGCGGCATCCTCCGCCGGCGCGGGAGCGGCCGGCTCGGGCGACGCCGACGCATCGAGCCCATCGGCCGGCGTCGGCGACCCGCGCAGCCGCGCCTGCCGGCGGCGTTCCTGCCAGCGCTCGCCGGCCGAAACATCGCGGTCCGCGGTGGCGGCATCGAGGTCGTCCCCGAGGAGCCGTCGTGGCGCCGTTGTGCCGTCGGCGTCGTCGGCGGCAGCCGCTCGGCGGCTCAGGGCCCCGGCGCCAAGCCGGCTACGCTGCCGGCGTTCACGCCATCGGGCCATTGCCGACGCCGTTCGTCGTTCCATGTTTCCCACTCCTGGAGGCGTTGTGCCAAGTGTCCGAGGCGCTCGCCGAGGTCGCGGCCGCCGCTGCTCTGATCATGGGCCATCGCCGCAATCACCAGGCGAACCTCGTCCGCATAGCCGGGGTACATCACGATCATCCAGACGTCGTTGCGGGGCGCCCGCGGTGAGCCGACCTGGGCAGTGCCGGTCTTGCCCGCCAGGGTCATGCCCTCGACGCGCGCATAGCGGCCGGTGCCGCGCGGGTGGTGCACGACCTCGCGCAGGCCCTGCATGACCGCCGCCCGGGCGGCGGGACTCACCGTCAGCGGCACCGCCCAGTGCGGCTCGTCGAGGTAGAGCCGCGGCCGAACCCGCCGGCCGGTCGCCACGGCATTCGCCATCACCGCCGCCTGCAGGGGCGTCATGCGGGTATTGGCCTGGCCGATGGCCATGAAGCCGGTGTCGATCGGCCGCCAGACCTGGTCGACGCGGGCCCTGTAGTTGGCGCGCTTCCACTCCGGCGAATCGATGACCCCGCGGCTGGCCGGGCCGTCCAGGGGCGAGGCGGTCGGCGACCCCGGGCCAAAGCCCTCGCCCGGGAGCTGCGCCAGGCCCACCGACCGCAGCATGGCCTCCAGGGGCTCGCGGCCGAGCCGGGCCGCCAGCTCGAGGAAGTAGACATTGCACGAGGAACCGAGAGCCCGGTAGAGGTCAATCTCGCCATGGCCGACCAGGCTGTTGCAGCGAATCGCCGCATCGGCGCCGTAGTGGAACGCCCCGGTGCAGCGCAGACGCGTCTCCGGGGTAATGACGCCGGCCTGGAGCGCCGCCAGCGCCACCATCGGCTTGATCGTCGAGCCCGGCGCCGTGGCGTCGGCAAGACAGCGGCACAGGTCGCTCTGACGGCGATCCCGCAGGAGGCCCTGCCAGCGCTCGTGCGGGTCCGACAACGACAGCGGCGCGGCCGTGCCCTCGGCGTCGGCCAGGGCGAGCAGATCGCCGTCGCTGCTCATGACCACCAGCGCCCCGCTGAGGCCCTCCATGGCCTCCTGGGCCCACCGCTGCACATTCATATCCAGGGTCAGCGCCACCGGCCTGCCGATGACCGGGTCGGCGCTGCGCAGGGCGCGCTGCCGGAAGAGCACGGCATCGAGGAAGAGCCTCTCCAGGCCGGGCTGCCCGGCGAGATCCTGGTCACGCCAGCGCTCGGCACCAAGCCAGCCGGCCATGGTCAGGTCGGGGAAATCGCAGTCGCGGTCGTTCGGGGTGCTGCCGCGCCGGGTGAGGTAGACCCGCCCGCGGGTCAGGGGCGCCAGGTCGGGGAGGTGATAGAGCCGCCGCGGCAGGCGCACCAGCTCGACCGACGGGTAGCGCCGGCGGGCCAGGAGCCAGCGCTGCAGGGTCTCGCTGTCGAGGTCGCGCCAGAGGATCAGCGGCATGGGCGAGGCCTGCATCAGGTGCGCCTCGATGTCTTCACGCGGCACGCGCCGGATCTGCGCCTGACGCGGCCACAGGTCGATCGCCAGACGCGCCATCTCGGCCTCGACCAGATCGAGGGTCTGACGGCGCGTGTTGCGGATATCGCGCAGAGCCGAGGGCTGGATCGCCAGGGCGTACTCGTCGGTGGTCACATTCAGCGGCGCCCCGTAGCGGTCGCAGACCGGCGCCCGGTAGGTCCACACGGAGGTGACCCGCACCGCGTCGTCTTCGAAGGCGGCGCGGGCGGCCTCCTGATGGCGCGCCTGGCGATGCTGCACCATCAGCAGGGCCAGGAGCGTCGCCAGCATGATCAGCGCCAGCAGCAGGCAGGTCGCCCCGACGCCGCGACGGGCTGGACCGGAGACCGTCATCGCGACCTCCTCCGGCCGCGGCGCGCCGTCAGGACGCGCCCAGCCTCGATCGCCACCGCGGCAGCGCCCGCCAGAAGCATGCCCAGGAGACTGGTGACCAGGGCCACGACGAGGATCCCGTGGCCCGGCATCGCCGTCCACCCAGCCAGGCGCAGCCCGAGGCCCGACCCGGCGGTCTGCACCGCCGCCTGAGCGGTGGTGACCACGATCAGGGTCAGGGGGTGATCCCGCCGCAGGTGACGGTGCAGGAGGGCCACGACGATCGGCACCGGCAGGTAGGACCAGGCGCAGGTCCCCGGCAGGCCGGGGCCGGCGGCGTCAGACATCAGGCCGAGGAAGGCCGCGAACACCGGCCCCCACCCCGGCGACAGGCGCAGGCCGACCAAGGCCACCACCAGCGCCGAGACCGGCAGCGACACCGGGAGCCGCCACCAGAGCATCACCGGAAAGGCCGCCAGAATCCCCGACACCACCGCGGAACCGGCCGCAGACGCCGCGACGACCCGCG
>JAAYZO010000458.1 GCA_012514865.1 Lentisphaerota bacterium
CCCCTCCAGGGTGCATGGCGTGCAATCCGCGTTTCCGGGGGTCGAGCTCTCGCGCGACCCCCGGCTACGATCTGGCACCCCTCCAGGGTGACCGAGCGAGCGCCGCCGCGATCTTCAAACAGCCCTGGGACCACGCCAGGGCGGTTCGAAAGTCCGGTTCTGGCACCCCTCCAGGGTGCACGGCGCGCAATCCGCGTTTCCGGGGGTCGAGCTCTCGCGCGACCCCCGGCTACGATCTGGCACCCCTCCAGGGTGACCTGTTCAAGAGCCGCCGTGCGGCGCGTGAATAGGTCAGGTTAGCCTCCCTGTCGCAGCGCCGAATTGGGGAGTCGGGCGGGTTGCAGGGCAGGTGCCACCGTGTATGGTGGCCTCGGCCGGTCGGCCCGCGGCGCTGGCACCTGGGCCGGTTCTGGGGTGGCTGATGCTGGCAGGAGGCGGGTTCATGGGAGTGCGGCTGAGAGCCGTCGGGCGTAGCGCATCGGCGTATCCGGCGGCGGTGTCGTCGGCGCGGCTGCTGGCGTTGGCGTCGGCCGGCTCCGAGGCGGCGGCGGGGGTGGCCACGCCGCGGGCGGCGTCGGCCGGTTCTGGCGTGAGTCGTCACCGCGGCCAGCATGTCTTCTGGCGTCTGGAGAAGCCCGCCGGCGGGGCGCTCTTCCTCCTCGGCAGTCTGCACTTCGGCGACGACCGGCTCTACCCCCTGCCGGCGGCTATCGAGGCGGCGTACCAGTCCTGCGCGACGGTCATCCTCGAGACGGATCTGCGCCTGACCCAACTGCCGGCCTTTGCGGTGCTGATGCAGCGCAAGGCCGAATGGCCGCCGGGGCAGAGTCTCGCCGACGCCTTGGAGGCCGCCGACCTGGAGGCCTTCCGCGGCCAGGCGCGGCGTCTGGGCCTGGAGCCGAGCTGGCTGGAGCGCTACCGCGCCTGGTACTGCGCCAACCAGCTCCTCAGCCTGGCGCTGCGGCAGAGCGGCGTCGACTCATCGCGGGGCATCGACCGGGTCTTCTGCGGCCGTTGTCAGGCGGATGGCAAGGCCATCGAGGCCTTCGAGAGCCCGGAGTTCCAGATTGATCTGTTTGCCGGCCTGTCGGACGCGTCCGGCGCGGCCCTCCTGCGCGAGTCGCTGGCCGAGATCGCGCACGTGCGCGGTTTTGTCGAGGCGATGCTGACGGCCTACCTCGCCGGCGACCTGGCGGCGCTCGAGGAGCTGGTCACCACCAGCTTCGACAGATCGCCGGAGCTGCGCGAGCGTTTCCTGACCTCGCGCAACGCCTCCTGGCAGGCGGCCCTGACGGCCCGTGCCGGGAGTTGCCCGGGCGACGACCTCGTCGTCGTCGGCACCGGCCACCTGCTCGGCGCGCACGGGCTGGTGGCGAGCCTGCGCCAGGCCGGCTTCGCGGTGACGCGCCTGTAGATCGAGGCGGTTCACTGAGGGCGAGGACGAGGACGAGGGCGAGAACGAGGACGAGAACGAGGACGAGAACGAGGAAGAGGAAGAGGAAGAGGAAGAGGAAGAGGAAGAGGCGAAACATCGCTCGCCATCGGTGTGGAGCGCGAGTGTCCACAGACGCGAATGCGTCCACGAGCCGCAACGACATCGACAGCACAACGACGCGATGTTCCACACGAGGGCGTCGGACCGGAGACGCCCGGGGAGGCGCTGCGAGCGACGTTCTCCCGTGTTCTACGTGTCGCCGTGGGCGGCGTCGGCGGGCGTTGTGCGGCTCCAGTGGGCGCGGAGGTAGTCGATGTAGCGCTGGCCCATGGCGGTCGGGATGTTGGCCGGGAAGTGGTTGCCGACGGCCCAGATCAGGCCGGCGCACTGCGGCGCCAGGGCCAGGGTGCGGTCCAGCTCCCGCTGCACCGCACTCCAGCTCTCGAAGGTCAGCGTCCGGCAGTCGACGGCGCTGCCGACCAGGCAGTGGGTCCGGCCGAAGTGGCGCACGACCCACTCGAAGTCGTTGCTGGGTTCGAAGATGAAGCCCTCGGCGCCGGCCTGGGCCAGGTCCGGCATGAACATGGTGTAGGTCCCATCACTGCAGAAGAGGACGCGCTTGCCGGCGCGGTGGAGGACCTCCCAGCAGCGCCGGTAGAGCGGCACGATGACATGGCGGTAGACGTCGGGGTGCAGGAAGGGGCCCTCGGTCCAGACGAAGTCGTCGTGCTGGATGAAGACCTCGATCGAGGTCTTGGCCCAGGCCTCGACGTGGTGGAGGGTCAGGGCGCCGAAGGACTCCAGGACGCGCGCGAAGCGCTCCGGCTCGGCGGCGGCGAGCAGGAGCATCTCCCACCCGAAGGCGTGGATGGCGCCGGAGATGACCGTCTTGTAGTAGCCGCCGGTACAGAGCTGGTTGGGGAAGGCGGCGGACTGCGTCTGGTAGTGGTTCTCGTAGAAGCGCACCAGCTCGGCCTTGTCGGGGAGGCCGTACTCGCGCACAGCGTCGAATTCGAGGACTTCCCGTGGCGACTCGAAGGGGCAGGCCCCGGCCGGGCGCCGGTCGGTGCCATTCTCGGCGTAGTCGGCGTGGCCCATGTCGGTGACGCGGCCGCAGAGGTTCCAGCCGACCGGGCCGTCGTGCACGCCGAAGAGGAAGTCGTAGTCCCAGGCGTCGCAGAAGCGCCGGTTCTCGTCGGGGGCGCCGCGGCGCGGCCCGAGGGTCGCTTCGATGAGGCCGGTGTGGTAGGTCGACACCGAGTACTCGGTATGGGCGATGCGCGGCGTCGGCCGGAGGAAGACGGCATCTCTGCCTAGGGTGCGGCTCATGGCGGCGCGGTCTCCTGGGGGGTGTCGTGGCGGCTCAGGGCGTGGTCCTTGTCGTCGGGTCGGGGGGCTCCGTCGGGTCCTCGAGGGCGGGCAGGAGGACGGTCATGCGGGTGCCCCGGCCGGGCCGGCTGTCGACCAGTATCGTGCCGCGGTGGCCGCGCACGATGCCCAGGACGACGGCCAGGCCCATGCCGCGGCCGACGCCGCGGGTGCTGAAGAACGGGTCGAACATGCGCTGGCGGGTCTCGTCGTCGAGGCCGTCGCCGGTGTCCTCGACCGTGAGCGTGGCGTAGGGTCCGGGTGGCAGGACGTCGCTGTTGACGCCGGCGAGGAGCATGGCCGCGTCGGCCTGGACCGCGCCGGCGCGGACGCGTATCGCGCCCTCGCCGCGGATCGCCTCGGCGGCGTTGGTCACCAGATTCACCACGAGCTGCTCGCACTGCGCCGTGTCGACCTCGACCACCGGCGGGGCGCCCTCGGGCGGCTCCAGGCAGAGGCGCACCCGCGATGGCACCCCGGCCCGCAGCAGCGGCTCCAGGCGGGCCAGCAGCGCCGGCAGGGTCAGTCGTGCCAGGCGGAAACGCCCGCAGCCGGAGTAGTCGAGCATCTGACGGCTGATGGCGGCCGCGCGCTCGGCGGCGGTCTGGATGCTGCGGGCTGCGGTGGCGGTCTCGGAGTCCGCGGGGACATCCATGAGGACCAGTGCCGTGTTGCCCAGGATGGTCGTCAGCAGGGTGTTGAAGTCGTGCGCCACGCCGCTGGCCAGTACGCCGAGGCTCTCCAGGCGCTGCGCCTGGCGGGCGCGTTCGGCCAGGTCGCGCTCGCGGGCCTGCAGGTCGGCCTGGACCTGGAACACCCGCCAGAGGTAGACCACCGCCGCGAAACCCAGAAGCGTCGGCACCACCAGCGGCGTCGAGGCCAGCCAGGTCACCCACGCCGCCGGCCGCAGACCCAGAATCTCCGTTGCCGAGGTCACACTCTCGGCCAGGGTGATCCAGAAGAACAGCAGGGCCAGCGGCAGGACACGCCAGTCGCGGTAGCGGTGGAAGATCAGCAGGGTCAGCGCCAGGGTCACCATGCTGACGTTCATCGCGAACACCAGCAGATACGGCCGGCCTAGGAGATGCAGGCCGACCGCCGCCGCCGCCAGCACCGCCAGCAGGCCGGCCGAAGGCCCGGCATCACGCCAGAATCCCCCGCGCGGACGACGGTCGCGAGGCTGCTTGGGCAGGGCGTTCATCCTGACTCCCGGGCTGCGGCCGGGGCCTGGCGGCCGCAGACAGACCTAATGTGAACGGCACACCACGGCCTTGCAAGGCCCCCGGCGCCGGCGGGGCTATAGTGACTCTGTTGTCGTGGCGTTATACCGCCGACGGCGCCGTGCGACGGGAGCCGCCTCCCGGGTGTCACCGGCGCGCTCCCGGGGGGCCTTGCCGCGGCGAGCGGCCTTTTCCTATTAATGACCGGTTGCCCTTCGGAGGCGGCCAGGGGTATCGCGGACAGTATGGACAGCGAGCAGATACGTATCCGGGGCGCCGCCCAGAACAACCTCCGCCATCTCGATCTCGACCTGCCGTTACGGCAGATGATCGTGGTCACGGGGGTGAGCGGCAGCGGCAAGTCGTCGCTGGCGTTCGACACCCTGTATGCGGAAGGTCAGCGCCGCTATGTCGAGACCTTCAGCGCCTACGCGCGGCAGTTCCTGGAGCGCATGGACAAGCCGCGAGTCGACTCGATCCAGGGCATCCCGCCGGCGATTGCGATCGACCAGACCAATCCGGTGCGGACGTCGCGGTCGACGGTCGGCACGATGACCGAGCTGAACGACCACCTCAAGCTGCTCTTTGCGCGTTTTGCGCGGCTGTACTGTGACGGCTGCGGCCGTGAGGTGCGTCGAGATACACCGGACAGCATCTACGAGGATGTCACCCGGCGTCTGGAGGCCGTGGGGACACGGCGCGGCGTGATCACCTTCGAGGTGACGCTGCCGGAGGGCCTGCCGCTGGAGGACTTTCGGGGCCTGCTCGAGGGGCAGGGCTTCCGCCACCTGATCGGCCAGCGCGGTGCGGTGGTCGAGGTGATCCACAGCCGTCTGCGCTGGGATCCGGCGCGCCGGGCGCGCGCGGTCGAGGCGCTGGAGTCGGCGCTGGCCTGCGGCCATGGCCGTCTGGCGGTGCGGGCCTTAGACGAGGCCGGCGGCACTGGCGAGCCCTGGCGGTTCTCCGCCGGGCTGCACTGCGCCGACTGCGACCGCGCCTATGCCGATCCGACGCCGAATCACTTCAGCTTCAACTCGGCGATCGGGGCCTGCCCGACCTGCCGGGGCTTCGGGCGGGTCATCGGGGTCGACTACGACCTGGTCATCCCGGATCCGTCGCGGTCGCTGCGGGACGGCGCCATCAAGCCATGGCAGTCCGGGATGTCGCGCGAGTGCCAGGACGACCTCATGCGCTTTGCGCGGCGTCGCGGCGTGCCGGTGGGGGTGCCGTGGCGTGAGCTCTCCGAGGCGCATCGTGGCTGGGTGATCGAGGGCGAAGGCCCCTGGCAGGATGGGCATTGGTACGGCATCCGGCGTTTCTTCGAGTTCCTCGAGAGCAAGGCCTACAAGATGCACATCCGCGTCCTGCTCTCGCGCTATCGCTCGTACCTGCCCTGCCCGGACTGCGGCGGGACGCGCCTGAAGCCCGAGGCGCAGTGCTGGCGAGTCGGTCCCGGCGACGGCCTGAACCTGCACGCGCTGCAGAGCCTGCCGATCGACCGCGTGCAGGACTTCTTTGCGACGCTGCGTCTGACGGCGGTCCAGGACGCCGCGGCGGAGGCGCTCCTGACCGCCATCCGCGCCCGCCTGGGGTACCTGGTCGAGGTCGGTCTGGGCTACCTGACCCTCGACCGTCAGTCGCGCACGCTGAGCGGCGGCGAGGTCCAGCGTATCAACCTGACCACGGCCCTCGGGACGTCGCTGGTCAACACCCTCTTCGTGCTGGACGAGCCCAGCATCGGGCTGCACCCGCGTGACATCGGCCGCCTGGTGGGGGTGCTGCATCGTCTGCGCGACGCCGGCAACAGCCTGGTGGTGGTCGAGCACGACCCGGCGGTGATTCGGGCGGCCGACCGGGTGATCGACCTCGGCCCGGGGCCGGGCCAGGCCGGCGGGCAGGTCGTCTACAACGGCACCCTCGAGGGCCTGCTGGAGTGCCGTGAGTCGTCGACGGCCGCCTACCTCGCCGGACGGCGGCGGGTGGCACCGGCGGGGTCGCAGCGGCCGGTGACGGCCCGCACCGCGGCGCTGGTCCTGCGCGGCGCCGCCGAGCACAACCTCAAGGACATCGATGTCCGCCTGCCGCTGCGGCGCCTCGTCTGCGTCACCGGGGTCAGCGGCTCCGGGAAGTCGACGCTGATCCAGGACATCCTCTACCCGGCCTTGCGGAAGCACCTGGGCCTGCCCGGCGAGGCCCCCGGTCGGCACCGCGGGCTGGAGGGCTTCAAGGGCCTCACCGGCGTCGAGATGGTCGACCAGAGCGCCATCGGCCGGACGACGCGCTCGAATCCGGCCAGCTATGTCGGCGCCTGGGATGCGATACGGGCGCGTTTCGCACAGGCGGAGCTGTCGCGCCAGCGCGGCTACACGGCGGGGACCTTCAGCTTCAACTCCGGCAACGGGCGCTGCCCGACCTGCGGCGGCACCGGCTTCCAGCACATCGAGATGCAGTTCCTCAGCGATGTCTACCTGCGCTGTCCGGACTGCCAGGGCCAGCGCTACCTCCCGGAGGTGCTCGAGGTGCGCCTGGAGGATGGCCGTTCGATTGCGGAGGTGCTGGATCTGACGGTGGCGGAGGCCTGTCGGGTCTTTGCGGACGACGCGGTCCTGCTGGCGGCTTTGGAGCCGCTGCAGGCGGTGGGCCTGGAGTACGTCCGTCTGGGCCAGCCGGTGACGACGCTGAGCGGAGGGGAAGCGCAGCGTCTGAAGCTGGCCGGGCACCTGGGGAAGATCACCGGCCGGCAGAGCGGCGGGCCGATGCTGTTCCTCCTGGACGAGCCGACGACGGGGCTGCACTTCCAGGACATCGAACGGCTGCTGCAGGCCCTGCGGCGGCTGGTGGACGTCGGCCACTCGGTGGTGGTGATCGAGCACAACCTCGACGTCATCGCGGCGGCCGACTGGGTCATCGAGCTCGGCCCCGAGGGCGGCGAGGCCGGCGGTCGTCTGGTGGGCGAGGGCACGCCGGAGGCGATCATGGCGCAGGCGGACAGCCACACCGGCGCGGCCCTGCGCGATTACGACCGCGTCCTCGCCGGGGGTACGGTCAGCCTCGCCGAGGGGGCTCCGGCGGCACCGGCGGCACCGGCGCCGACCGCGGTGACGATCCGCAATGCCCGCGAGCATAACCTCAAGGGCATCGACCTGAGCCTGCCGCACGGCGCCTTCACGGTCATCACCGGCGTCAGCGGCAGCGGCAAGAGCACGGTCGCCTTCGACATCCTCTTCGCCGAGGGCCAGCGACGTTACCTCGAGTCGCTGAATGCCTACTCGAGGCAGTTCGTGCAGCCGGCCGCGCGCGCCGATGTCGACGACGTCCTCGGCGTGCCGCCGACCGTCGCCATCGAGCAGCGCACCAGCCGCGGCGGTCACAAGAGCACCGTCGCCACGGTCACCGAGATTCACCACTTCCTGCGGCTGCTCTTCGTCAAGCTCGGCGTGCAGCACTGCCCGGACTGCGGCGGTGCGATCACGCCGCAGACGCCGGACCAGATCGTCGCCCGGCTGCGCCAGGATGGCCCGGCCGGCCCGGTCGACATCCTGGCGCCCCTGGTGGTGGCCCGCAAGGGCCTCTACACCGACCTCGCGGCCTGGGTCGCCAAGAAGGGCTTTGAGCAGCTCCGCGTCGACGGCCGCTGGGTCCCGACCGACGCCTGGCCGCGCCTGGACCGCTATGTCGAGCACGACATCGACCTCCCGGTGGGCCGCCTCGACCTGCGTTCCGCGCCGCCGGCGGCGGTGCAGGAGGCCGTGGCGCGGGCGCTGGAGTTCGGCGGCGGGCTGCTGCGCTGTCTGCAGGCCGACGGCACCGCCCGCGTCTTCTCGACGCGCCGGAGCTGCCCGGACTGCGGCCGGTCCTTCCCCGAGCTGGATCCGCGGCTGTTCTCGTACAACAGCCGGCATGGCTGGTGTCCGGCCTGCTGCGGCACCGGCCGGCAGCTCGAGGACTTCGATGCCGAACAGACCGGCGAGGAGTCGCAGTGGTCCGAGGCCGACCACGCCGCGGCGGGGCCCTGTCCGGTGTGCGCCGGCCGGCGGCTCTGTCCGGAGGCCCTCGCGGTGCGTTTCCGCGACTACGGCCTGGCGGACCTCTCGGCGCTGAGTGTGGCGGCGGCCGAGGGCGTCTTCCGGTCGCTGGCGCTGGCGGACCGTGAGGCGGCGGTCGGTCGCGACCTGGTGGCCGAGATCGTCTCACGGCTGGCCTTCCTGCGCGAGGTCGGCCTGTCGTACCTGAGCCTCGACCGCGGGGCGCCGACCCTGAGCGGCGGCGAGGCCCAGCGCATCCGCCTGGCGGCCCAGCTCGGCTCGAATCTGCGCGGCGTCTGCTATGTCCTGGATGAGCCGACCATCGGCCTGCACCACCGCGACAACCAGATGCTCCTGGCGACGCTCCGGAAGCTCCAGGCCAAGGGCAACACCGTGGTCGTCGTCGAGCATGACGAGGCGGCGATGCGGGCGGCCGACCACCTCATCGACCTCGGCCCCGGCGCCGGGGTGCACGGCGGCCGCGTCGTCGCTGCCGGGACGCCGGACGAGGTCGCGGCGCATCCGGAGTCGGTGACCGGGCGCTTCCTGCGGGAGCCCCTGCAGCATCCGCTGCCCGGGGGGCATCGTCCGACCGGCCGGAGCTCGGCGACGTGGCTGAAGATCCGCGGCGCCACGATGCACAACCTGCGCCGGGTCGGTACCGCGATACCGCTGGGCCGGCTGGTCTGTGTCACCGGCGTCAGCGGCAGCGGCAAGAGCACGCTGGTCCGGGAGGTCCTGTGTCGGAGCCTCGCCGCCTGCCTCACGGCGCGGCAGGAGCGCCGCGCGGCGCCGCGGCGGGGCTGCGGCGGCGCGGCCCTGGAGGGCTGGGAGGGCCTCGGACGCGTCCTCGAGGTCGACCAGACACCGATCGGCAAGACGCCGCGGTCCTGCCCGGCCACCTACGTCGGCTTCTGGGACGACATCCGGCGTCTCTTCGCCGAGATGCCCGAGGCGCGCCTGCGCGGCTGGTCGCCGGGGCGATTCTCGTTCAATGTCGCCGGCGGGCGCTGCAGCGAGTGCGACGGCCAGGGCGTGCAGCGCGTCGAGATGAGCTTCCTCCCCGACGTCGCGGTGCCCTGCGAGGCCTGCCACGGCCAGCGCTTCACCCCCGAGGTCCTGGCGGTCACCTTCAAGGGCCGGTCGGTGGCCGACCTCCTGGCGATGACGGTCGCCGACGCGGTGCCGTTCTTCGAGAACCGCCCGGCGATCCACCGGCCGCTCTGCCTGCTGCAGGATGTCGGCCTGGGGTACCTGACCCTGGGTCAGCCGAGCCCGACCCTGAGCGGCGGCGAGGCGCAGCGCATCAAGCTGGTGACCGAGTTGGCGAAGACCTGGGAGATCGGCGACGCGGCGGCGCGGCCGGGTCGCGCCGGGCGGCCGACGCTGTACCTCCTCGACGAGCCGACCATCGGGCTGCACATGGCCGACGTCGAGAGGCTCCTGGGGGTGCTGCAGCGCCTGGTGGCGGCGGGCCATACGGTGGTCATCATCGAGCACAACCTCGACGTCATTGCCGAGGCCGACTGGCTGATCGACCTCGGCCCCGAGGGCGGCGACGGCGGCGGCCGGGTGGTCTGCCAGGGCCCGCCGAGTCGGGTGATGCGGCATCCGACCAGCCACACCGCCGCGGCCCTGCGCGAGTTCATGGGCCGCATCCACGCGCCGCGGCCGGTCGTGGCCGAGCCAGGAAGGAGGCGTCGCCATGGGCCATCCAGAGATTGAGGCCGTCTGCCAGGCGGCGGCGCGGGACGGCGTCGCGCACGGTGTTGTCGCCGCGGTCGGGCGTGCCGGCGGCGTCGACCGGCTCTGGTCGTGGGGCCAGGCGGCGGTGGTGCCGGCAGCGCGGCCGATGAGCACCGCGATGCGCTTCGATATCGCCAGTCTGACCAAGGTCGTCGCCACCGCCGCCGCCTGCGGGCTGTGCATCGACCGCGGCTGGCTCGACCCGACGGCGCCGGCGGGCGAGGTCCTGCCGGGCCTCGGCGAACGCCCCGGCCAACGGCCGCGGCTCTGCGACCTGGCCATGCACATCGCCGGCTACGACAACCGCAAGTTCAATGCTCCCGGGGCGGGCCTGCTCTGGGACGCGGTCCTGACGACCCCGCCGACCTGGGCGCCGGGCGAGCACTACGAGTACTCCTGCAGGAACTTCCTGCTGCTCGGCCTGGCCGTCGAGGCGGTTACCGGCGTCGGCCTGGGGCCGTTCTGCGCCGCGCACCTCTTCGGACCGCTCGGGATGGCCAACACTGCCTTCGGGCCCCTGGTCGACGACCTCGACCGGGTCGTCCCGAGCGAGCAGCCGCCCGGTGTCATCTCCGACGGCCAGGCGCGCGCCGCCGGCCGGCCTGTCGGCAACGCGGGGCTGTTCAGCGCCGCCGCCGACCTGGCCTGCTTCTGCCGGATGATGCTGCAGGGCGGACAGTGGGGCGGGCAACGTATCCTCGGCGACCGGGCCATCGAGTGGCTCACCCGGCCGCATACCCCGGCCGGGCTGCCGCGGCGGTCCTTCGGCTGGGACCTGCGGGCCGTCGAGGAGTGCCCGCATCGGCCGCGGCGGCTTTCGTCGTCCGCCTTCGGCCATGGCGGCTGGACCGGCCAGAGCCTCTGGGTCGACCCCGAGCGCGACCGCTTCGTCGTCGTCCTGACCAACCGCACGCATGCCCCCGGCAACCCGGCCAACTACGACACTTCGCAGCGCTTCCGTGGGCAGCTCGGCGACCTGCTCCTGGCCAGCGTCGGGTGACCGTGAGGCGCGCGGCGCGCCGGCGGGGCGGAGGCGGGCGCCGCGAGCCGAGACGCGCTCCCCCGGGCGCTGATGGCGCCCGGGAGGTCCAAGGACGTCGCCGTGGACCTACTCGGTCTGCGCTATGGACCTGGCTCGTATGAACGATCGCGGCGTGGCGTGCGGTTGTGGAATCCGGGGTCAGAGTGCCGCGTTCACGCGGATGGTTTGCGCCGCGGCTTTGGCCCGGCGCAGCCCCCGATGTCGCCGCGGCCTAAAGGCACGCGGCACGCTTCCGGCTCAAGCCGGCACTCTGACGGGGAAGGCGGTGCGGAGGACCCTCTTGTCTGTGATGCCTGGGGGCTGAAGGCCTATGGCAGGCGGTTGCGGGAACCCGGCGGGCCTTTGCGGGGTCGAGGTTGTTTCACGCGTCGCGCCGAACGGGGCTGCAGGCAATGGCCCGGTGCGAGGGTATGGTGGTGGTGGTCCGCCCCGGCCGGAGTTCGGTCGGAGCAGGGCGCCCGTTGCGCCCTATGGTTCGCGCCCGCACGGCGGGTGCCATGAAGAAGGAATGGGATCTCATGATTAAGCTCCTGCTGATTGTGGCGGTGGGTGCGGGTGCGGGCGCGCTGCTGGGCAGCACGCGGAGCTGCGAGACGGGCGGCTGTCCGCTGACGGCGACGCCGTTGCGGGGGGCGATCTACGGCGCCGTGATGGCGGGTCTGGTCGGCCTGGCGGTGCTGGGCCTGCCGCGGGGCCGTGGCGGCAGCGCGGCGACGGCGGCGCCGCTGTCGCCGCACCTGATCGCGGTGAGCTCCAGTGCCGACTTCGAGGCCGAGGTGCTCAAGGCCGAGGGCGTCGTCGTCGTCGACTTCTACGCCGACTGGTGCGGTCCATGCCGGCGGCTGATGCCGGTGATGAGCGAGCTGGCGGACGAGTGGGCCGGCTCGGTCAAGGTGGTCAAGGTCAACGTCGACGAGGCCGGCGATGTCGCCCGGGCCTACGGCGTGAGCTCGATTCCGGACGTGCGGATCTTCCGCGACGGCGAGCAGCAGGAGCATCTCGTCGGCGGCCGTGACAAGGCCGAGTATGTCGCCATCGTCGATCGTCTGCGCCCGGCGCCGGCCGCGGCTCCGGCGGCCCCGGCGGCC
>JAAYZO010000459.1 GCA_012514865.1 Lentisphaerota bacterium
ACGTGGCGGCTGCAGCCGGGCCACCAGGGCAATACCAGCATCATCTGGCCTACACCCACACCGGATTCGCTGAAGTACTATGGCTACCCGGAGGCGGCCAATCCCAGCCTCTTTGCCGAGCGTGTCCAGAAGCTCCACGAGCAGGGCGTGCGCGCCGTGCCCTACCTGTGCCTGAGCTACCTCTCCACCGCCTGCCCCGAATGGCCCTTCTTCGGCAGACGCTGGTCCATGGGAGCCGTGGACACCAGCGCCTCGGACGTGGCGCAGTACGGGGCCGGCTTCGCGCAGGTCTCGCCCGTCGGGAAAGACTTCGCCGACTTCATCGTCTGGAAGATCAAGGCATTCATCGACCAGTACGGCGTCGACGGGCTCTATCACGACAACACCCATCCCTATGGCTCCAGGGCACTGGACGCCGGCTGCGGCTACAGGCGCGACGGGAAGGTCTATCCGACCTACCCGATCATGGGCTACCGCGACCTGTACCGCCGCATGTACGCAGTCCTGAAGTCCTACCCCCGGGAGACCTTCAGCATGGCCCACATGTCGGGCAAGATGACCATCCCGGTCCTGGCCTATGTGGATGCCATCCTGGATGGGGAGCACTTCCGCGGCCGCGTGCGGGATAACTACCTGGACCTGATGGGCATGGACGCCTTCCGGGCCGAATACATGGGCCGCCAGTGGGGGGTGATGCCCTACTTCCTGCCGGAGCGCAGCACGGTAAACGCGCAGGTGGAGCTCACCCGGGGGCTCATGGCGCTGCTCATGCTCCACGACAGCGCCGTGTGGAACCTCCACGTCGATACCGCGGGGGCCAACGAGACGCTGGCGGCACTGGACGACTTCGGCTACGTGCAGGCGGATTTCGTGGGGTACTTCGACGACCCTGCACCGGCGATGACGGACCTGAAGGATGTCTACGTGAGCGCCTACCGCCAGGACGGGCGGACGCTGCTGATCGTCGGGAACGTCGGCCGGGAGGACCGGCACGGCGCCGTCTCACTGAATGCCGCCTGCTTCGGCGGCACGCTGCCGGCCAAGGCGCAGGGCTGGCCCGACCAAGAGCCGCTCGCAATGATCAACGGCACGCTGAGCGTGTCGGTGCCGGGTCTGGGCTACCGGCTCGTGATGCTGGAATGGCCGTAGCCGGTCCGGAATGGGCGACCGGGGCACCCAGCCTCACCATAGGTTGCGCCCAACCTACGGTGAGGGTAGGCCTTCTCTTCGTCCCCTCCTCTTGGCGATCTTGGCGGCTTGGCGAGGAACTTCCCCTCTCCCCTCCCCGTGCCCAACCACGAGGCGTCCCGCCTCGGCTCCGGCCCGGCCGCCCGGCCGGGCTCGGCAGGGAGACCCAGATCGTCTCTCGCCAAGCCGCGAAGAGCGCCAAGGGGGACGCGCAGCAGAGGCAAAGGGCATCCCGGAGCACCGTGAGTGGTTCCACCGGCGCCGTCCGCGGACCGCCCGGGTGAGCGCCACTCGGCTCGTGGCGCCCACCGACGCACCGTCCACAGACGTACCGACGCACTCCCCTCCCCGCTCCCCGCTCCCCGCTCCCTACGCCTCGGCCGAGGCGCCGGGCCAGACGCTGCAGGCGATCGGGACGCGCCGGCGGAGGTTGCCGAAGCAGAGGCGGTTGCACTTGGTGCAGGCGGTGATGGCCGACCAGTCGTCCCGGATGGCCTTCGCGGCCCAGTCCGGGTCGGCGATCTGGCCGCGGCCGACGGCCACCAGGTCGGCACGGCCCTCGCTGAGGGCCTCTTCGGCACGCCCCGGGAGATCGAGGTTGCCCACCGCAACCACCGGCACGCCCAGCTCGCGGAACGGCGCGGCGCGGTCGCCGGGGGCCTCGAAACTCGACGGGCTGATATCCAGGACATCGACCCCGGCCGCGACCAGCTCGCGGGCGAAGGGCAGGCTCTCGTCGAGCCCATAGCTGCCGTCCTTCACGGGGGTATGGCGGTAGAACAGCATCAGGTCCTCGCCGACGGCCTCGCGGATGGCGCGAACGACCTCGAGGCCGAAGCGCATGCGGTCGGCCAGGCTGCGGCCGTAGCCATCGCGGCGCGGGTTGTCGGCCGGCGAGAAGAAGCGGTTGAGCAGGTAGCCATGGGCTCCATGCGGTTCGACGGCATCCATGCCGGCCTCGCGGCAGATCCGCGCCGCCACGGCGAACTGCGCGACAATGCCGGCAATCTCGCCGCGCGTCAGCACGCCGACATCGCGGTCGGTCCCGAAGTCGACCGGGAAGAGCTGGATGCCCGCCAGGGCCCCGGCGCCGTGGATCGCCGCCACGAGCGGCTGCAGGGCGGCCGCGGTCAGGTCGCGCTCAAAACGCGGCACCCCGGTCGCCTCGATGATCACCATCGCCGGACCGCCCTCGGCGTGGCGGCGGTACCAGGCAATGCCGTCGGCCGAGACCGGGTCGCGCAACGTCACCATCGGCGGCATCACGACGCGGTTGCGGAAGTGCCAGGAACGCACCTGGAGGCCCTGCGGGAGCAGCGCGTGATCTGCCTTCATGACGAGTCCTCGTTGAGGCCGTCACGGCGCCGTGTCGGGCGCCGCCGGCGTGGTTGTTGCAGACACCTCCGCAGAGCCCGCGGCGGCCGGGCGGGTCAGGCCCGCAGCACGACGTGCCAGAACACCGCGACGAAGTGACAGACGCTGCCGCCCAGGACGAAGAGATGCCAGATCGTGTGCGCGAAGGGCACCCGCTTGAGCACGTAGAAGATCACCCCCAGGCTGTACACCAGGCCGCCGGCGAAGACCCAGGCCATGCCGGACGGGGTCAGCCCGACCATCATCGGCCGCAGGGCCACCAGCGCAGTCCAGCCCATGACCAGGTAGATCGGCAGCGACAGCCAGCGGTAACGCCGGCTCAGGGTCAGCTCGAGGATGATCCCGACCGCCGAGAGGCCCCAGAGAACCCCGAACAGCGACCAGCCCCAGGCACCGCGCAGGGTCACCAGAAGGAAGGGCGTGTACGTCCCGGCGATGAGGAGGTAGATGGCGCTGTGGTCGAGGGTCTGGAAGAGGCGCTTCAGACGCGGCTGGCGGATGAGGTGATAGGCGCTCGAGAAGCCGTAAAGGAGGATCAGGCTGGCGCCGTAGATGCTGCAACTGACGATGTGCCAGACATCGCCGCGCAGGCTGGCAAACACCACCAGCAACGCCAGGGCGACACAGCCCAGCAGAGCCCCAAGCCCGTGCGTGAGCCCGTTGGCTATCTCCTCGCTCGTCGACCGCTCGTAGCCCGCCATGACCCGCCGACCTCCTGCGCCGATCTACCGCATCCGCCGCCGACCGCCGTGCCGCCCGAGGCGACACGACCGGACCGCTGCGACCGCCGAAACCCCGGCGCAACCCGCGCGCCGGACAGCCAGAGAACATGACCCGGCAACAGCGGCCATGCAAGCCGCAAGGGTGCCGGAGCAGGGCTGTTTGAAGATCGCGGCGGCGCTCGCTCGGTCACCCTGGAGGGGTGCCAGATCGTAGCCGGGGGTCGCGCGAGAGCTCGACCCCCGGAAACGCGGATTGCACGCCATGCACCCTGGAGGGG
>JAAYZO010000460.1 GCA_012514865.1 Lentisphaerota bacterium
CACGTCGGTCTGCCGGGCATACTTCGGCCAGAAACCCCGTCGGCTGGAGCGGTAGTAGCCGACGCGCCACGAGTGCCAGTCGGGCGGCAGCGGCTTGACCGGCAGCGGCTGGAAGCCGAAGGCGTAGGTCCGCGTGCCCGTGAAGGCGCACGGCTTGTTCACGAGGTTGACGCGGAAGACGACGTGGCCCTCGCGCGGCTCGATCTCGATGGCGCCCCGGCCGTAGTCGAGGCTCCAGTTCTCCTGGGACTCGCAGGCGAAGCTCAGGCCGCGCTCGGCGTCGCCGACCGTGAACACGGGCGCGAACTCGAAGCGCTCCAGCTCCGGCTTCACCGCGCCGGCATCGCGATCGACCAGGCGGTAGCGCGCGACCTCCGGCCTGAGAGGGACCTCCAACCGGAGGGAGCTGACCTCGACCGGCTGGGCGCTGTGAAGGGTGAGCGTCGTCCAGAACAGGCCGTCGTACTCCAGCCAGGTCTCGGCACGGAAGGTCAGGCCCTCCCCGGCCCGCCCTGCGGTCCTGAACTCGGCGCGGCTGGGGTCCTGCCGCGTGACCTCGACCGCCTCCGGCACGAGCCGTGCCTCCCGGCCGCCGGCGGTCAGCACCACCCGCATCGGCTCGGCGAGGATCTCGACGCCGCGGCAGTGAAGGCCCTGCGGCAGCAGGGCGTCGCCCCAGCGCATCTCGCGGCCCCAGACCCGCATCGTGTGGCCAGGGAGGTACTCCAGCGGCGTCCATGGCGGCAACACCTCGTCGGTGATGCCGAGACGGCTGTCCAGCCAGGCCGGTGCCGACACCCGGCTGAACGCCGCGGCTGCCTCCGCCAGCGTGGCGCCGTCGCCCGACTGCAGGACCGCCTGAACCTGGTACCGGCCGATTGGCCAGGCGCCATAGTCGACGCGGACCGTCATCTGCGGCTGGTCGTTGGAGACCATCGCGGTGTGGCGCTCCCGGCCGGCGTCGTCGGACACGACCACCGCGGTGCGCAGCCCGGCGCGATTCTTGAGAGCGCCGGTGTCCAGCACCAGGTCGACACACTGCCGGCTCGGGAGGTTCTCCACGACGACCTTCAGCGGCCCACCCGGGTTGAAGAGGCCGTCATTGGCGTAGAGCACCTGCGCCGGCGCATCGCCGGATCTCGCGACGATGCGAACACGGTAGCGATTCAGACGCTTGTCCGTGAGGTCTTCCGCCAGGGCGAGCGGCGCGCTCGCTCCGGGGGCGACGGTCACGTCGGCCGTCCTGGCGACCTGGATCTGGAGCGTCTCGTCATCCTTGGCCTTGGCGAGATCCCGGGTGGCCTGGTCCATCTCCACGGGCGGCGCTTCCAGCAGGGCCTCGATCCGCACCTGCGTCGGCTGATCGCCGCGGTTCAGCACCTGGCCCTGGATGGCCACCTTGCCGAACGAGGGCTGGCCCAGGCCCAGCAGCCGAAGCACCGGCGCCTGGCGACGGAAGGTCACGGCGGCGAACTTCGCCGGATCGTCATGGCTGTTGAAGGTCGGCGCGAAGACCAGATGCTGCTGTCCATCGCGGCAGAGGTTGAAGCGCCAGACCGTGCCGTCGGTGGGCGGCTCGACGCCGAGCGTCGCGAGGGGTATGCCCAGCTCCATCACCCACAGGTCGTCAGCCGGGCCGCCCAGGAGCGCGGTCAGGCCGGGTGTGGGCGCGCGCCGCGTGCCCGCCGCAGTCCAGGTGCCATCCCATCCAGCCTTCCCATTCTTCGCATCGAATCGGACCCCGCGCGAGTTGGCCATGACGTGGTAACGCAGGTCCGCACGGCCGCATTCCACCAGGAACTCAACAGCGTCGTCGCGCCAGACACGGCCGTCGTGTTCCTCGGCCTTGGCCATGAGGTCGCCCTTGCCCGCGGGCATGATGAACAAAACACTGAGCAGCTCGGAGCTGCACGACAGCGCCGCGAGCATGTCATCGGACTCCGCCAGGACATTGCCGTCGTACTGCCGGAAGCCGCAGAACAGCGTCGCGTCGTCCCACTCCCCCGCCTCGACACGGCCGTCGATCCGCGGCGTCGCGGCGCTGAGGACCGCAGTCACGGCCGGGAGTGCCTCATCGACCGGCGGCGGCTGGACCGCCGGCGGGGCGCTGTCACGGCGGGTGGACAGATCGGCGCGCCAGGGCGCGGCGGTCGTGTCCGGCGGCCCGACGTTCAGCTTGGCCGGGTCGACGGCCTCGATGTGGCCGTCACAGAACAGCACCAGCGCCTTGCCGTCGTGCCGGCCGGTCACCGTGCCCGGGTACGCCTGGTACCAGCCGTCGCCCGGCTTGTTGGCGGCATCGCAGTCGACCAGGAGCAGTGTGGTGGCCGGATCGGGGGCCTGCCGGACCAGATGCATCGGGCCGCGCTTGTGGTGACGCGTCTTGCCGGGCTCGAAGAGCCGGGTACCGCCGCCGAGCGCGATGGCGTTGTAGCCATAGCTGACATCGGCGGCACTTGCCCGGCGCGCCGCCGCGGGAATCGCGGGGCAGTAGAACGGCCCATCCGTCGCCAAGGCATCACGGCCGGTGGCCGCGTCCTTCAGATACGGCTTCAGCAGCTCCGGCCATAGCCCCGCCGCGCTGACGCACGGCGGGTACTGCCCGTCGTGATCGCGGCGGTACGCCTCGAAGGCCTCGAAGAGCCGCTGCAGGTTCCGCCGGCAGCCCTGCTCCACGGCGGCGGGATCCGCCGGCGCCGCCGCCGGCGCCGCCACGACGGACACGATCGCCGCAAGCACGGCGGCCGGAAGGAGAACCCTGAGGTGCGATACCATGGCGATGCTCCATTGCCTTACAGAAAGGCCCCGCGATGCCTCTTCATACTCTTCAGCAGCCGCATAGCATGTAGGTCCGCGCCGCCGCCCGTGGACCGCCCGGGCGCCGGCAGCGCCCGGGGAACGACTGGCGTGGCGCGCCGGACGAAACACGGCGAACCATCGCCTCGTATGATAGATCGCGTCGTGGCGCTACCAGTGCCGCCGCGGCTCGTGGACGCGTTCGCGCCTGTGGCCACTCGCCCTTCTATGTGGGCCGTCAAGGTGCTGCGCTGCTTTTCTGTTCTCTTGCCTTCCCTGCTCCTCAGTCTGAAGGCTCCCGTGCCCTGCGTTCAGAGCTTGGGGCCAGATTCTCG
>JAAYZO010000461.1 GCA_012514865.1 Lentisphaerota bacterium
CAGGGACCGGCGCAGGCGGTCTGGCCGGCGCTGTCGGTGGCGCTGACTTCGAGGGTGTGGACGCCGGCGGGCAGGGCCGTGCAGTCGAGAAGGACCGCTCGGCACGGCGCGTCGTCGGCGTCGTCGCTCGGTATGGGGATGCCGTCGACGCGGATGACGACGGCGTCGATGCCGCTGTCGTCGTAGGCGATGACCTCGATCGGCACGAGGCCGAGGAGGACGCCGGCGGCCTCGTCGGTGGCGCGGCTGACGACGGTGAGCTGCGGCGGGGTGGCGTCGGCGGGCGCGGGGCTGATGGCGTGGGTGCCCGCGGCGTCAGCGGTCGCGGCATTGCCGGCGGCGTCGGTGACGGTCACCGCGAAGGTGTAGACCCCCGGCGGCAGGCTGTCGGTCGCGACGGCGGCGAAGGGCTGTCCGGGTGCCACCGGGAGGACGCCCTCGGCGATGACGGTCTGGGTGCCGGTGGCGGTATGGGTGGCAACGATGCACCATCCCTGGAGGTTATCGTCGAGGGCCTGGCCGCGGCAGCGCAGCACCGCCGGGTCGGCGCAGGCGACCTCGAGGCGGGCGCTGGGTGGTGTCGCGTCGAGGCGGGTGGTGGTCTCGGCGGTCCGGGTCTGGGCCTCGCCGGACTCGGTCCAGTGGGTGGCCATCAGGCGCAGGGTGTAGAGGCCGTCGGGCGCGAGGGAGCCGGTGTCGGTGCGGCCATCCCAGACCACCTCGCAGGTGCCCTGGCTGGTCGTCTCGGTGAAGGTCCGCAGGATCTCGCCGGCGGCGTTGCTGACGGTTGCCTCCCAGGCCTCGGCCCGGCAGAGGCGGCAGCGGAGGACGCAGGTGGCCGGGTGGCCCGGTCCGGGCTCGGGTGAGAAGATGGCCGTGCCGCGGTCTTCGATGATGATCCAGGGCTGTTCCGAGACCGCCTCGAGGCGGCCGATGAGGGCGATGGCCGCGGTGGCGGTGAGCAGCGCCGTGGGCTGCAGTGCGCCGGTCGCGGTGGCGAGGACGGCGCCGAGGTGGGCCACGATGGGGACGCAGGCCAGGCCGGTGGCCAGGGTGGCGTCCGGCAGGGCGTCGAGGCAGTCCAGGGCGATCGGCACGAGGGCCGGGTCGAGGGCCGGCGGGGTGCCGGCCAGGAGGGCCTTGAGGGTGGCGGGCGGGCTCCTGGGGAAGGCCTCGCTGCCGGCGACGAGGTCCTGCGCCTGTTCCGGCGCCAGGAGCGCCAGCGCGGTGGTACCGCCGAGCGGGTCGGTGATGACGATGGCGTCGCGCCGGGCGGTCTCACCGCCGATCGGGTCGCGGCAGACGACGACCTGGCAGCCACGCCGGAGGTTCTCCAGGATGGCCTCGCGGGTGGCACCCGCGAGGGTCAGGTCGAGGCTGTCGAGGGCCTCGGCCGGGAGGCTGTCGGCGGGCGTCGGGGGTGCCAGTCGGAGGACGGGGTGGCCGGTGGCGGCGGCATCGCGGAGGAGTCGCAGAGGCGAGCGGATCTGCGGCCCCTCGAGGAAGCGCTCGAGGGCATGGCAGCCCATGGCCGAGGTGGTGAAGGCCTCTATCCAGGCAAAGGCGGCCGCGGCACCGGGCCGCGGCGCGTCGGCCGGCGCGGTCGGCGTGCGCAGGCGCAGGTCGGCCGGCCCGGGCGTGGCGGTGCCGTTGCCGTCGTGGATCTCGAAGGCGCCGGTCGGGGCGGTGATGAGATCGTCGTGGATGGCACAGATCTGGAGGCTTCCCGGAGCGGCTGTGAAGGGCAGTCCGAAGGCGTCGGTGACCGTCAGGCCGAGGCTGACGCGGAGGATCGACGGCTGGCGCACGGTGATGAGGTCGAGGGCGGCGCCGGCGCTGCGGGTGCAGGCATCGGCCTGGAGCTGTGTGGCGATGCCGATCGCGGCCAGCCAGTCGTCGGTGGTCGGGGCGGTGCCGGCCAGGGCGTCGCGGACGGGGGCCAGGTCGGCGGGCGGGATCGCGCCGGCGGCGATCCGCAGGAGCGACCGGCTGCCGGCGGGGACCGCATCGGTGCTGGCGGCGACGGCCGCCAGGTCGGGGTGTGGCAGCAGGGCGCCGTCGGCGCCGGCCGGCAGGATGCGCCAGCGCAGGTCGAGGCGGGTGCCGAGAGTGACGGGCCGGTCGCCGCGGGCGAGGGCCTTGCCGTCGAGATCGAGGGTGGGCAACACCTCGACGAGGTAGGCCGGGAAGGCCTCCGCGGGGTCCTCTGGCGCCCAGGAGGCGAGGGCGTCGCGGTCGGCGTCGCCGGCCGGTTCGGCGGCCAGGACGAGCTGTCGGCCGATGAGGGCGGCGACAGGCTGGCGACAGCGCAGGATCTCGCGGCCGTGCGGGTCGTGCACGGCGAGGTCGACCGCGGAGGTGAGGGCCTCGGGCCAGGTCGACCAGGCGGCGCCGCGGGCCACGACCTGGTAGAGGTCGCTGCAGGGCATCAGCCCGCAGGGCGTTTCGGCGACGCGGCGCTGCCGGAAGACCGTCTCCAGGTCGAGGCCACCGGCGCTGAGGATGCGTCCGAGGACCTGCGCGCGGTAGGCGACCTCGTCGAGGATGTAGCCTTGGGGCAGGTCGGTGACATGGTCGTCGCCGGGGGCGTTGCCGGCATTGGCCAGGCCGCTGGCGGCGGGGATGGCCTCGCGGCGGGCGCGGTTGCGGACGTTGGCCAGGAGTGCCTCCGGGTCAAGGCCGAGGTCGGCGGCCAGGTCGCGCGCCGGGCCGGTGAGGTGCTGTTTAAAGGACGCGTCGATGTCGATCCAGAGGCTGCCGGGGCCGTCGGCCGGGGCCGCGGCCGAGCCGCGGTGGGGGAGGTAGTCGACGTAGGCCTTGACCCAGACGTGGTCGAGCACGACCTCGGGGGCCGCCGGGCTGCCCTCGAGGCGATGGGGCAGACGGGCTTCGGCGAGGAGTGCCGGCACGGCGTCCGGGGCGACGCCGAGCCAGGCGGCGGCCTGGAGGGC
>JAAYZO010000462.1 GCA_012514865.1 Lentisphaerota bacterium
ATGCCCACCGCGGCCTCGACGGCGCCGGCCAGCGCTACCAGGGCGCCCTCGCCGAGGTGCACCTCGCCGCCGCCGCGACGCGCTGCGGCAGCCTCGACGCGGCCCGACGCCTGGCCGGCTTCTGCGCTGAGGCGCATGCCATCCTGGCACGCTTCGCCAGCCGCGAACTCCAGCAGGTCGTCGGTCCGGCCCTGGGTCCCGACCGCGCCGCCTGGGAGGCCTGCCTGCGCCGCCGGCGCCGCCTGGCGCCGCAGCCCCTGCCGCCGACGGACCCGGCCTTCTGAGGGCTCTTCCTCCGTGGGAGGGGGATTGTCTCTCGCCAAGCCGCCAAGATCGCCAAGGGGGACAAGACGATGGCGAGTACGCCCGTGCGTCGGTTCGGGGGCTGCCTATGGCGGTGACGGGCACACGCCCGGAAAGGAATACGTTGCGGCGGCGTCCCCGGCCCTTTTCCTGGGAGCGCCGAGCGTCGGCTCGGCATCATCCCGACCGCGCCGCGGCGCTGACTTGGCGTCGGGCGTCGGGGTGCTCTAGTATGTGGGTGGAGTCGTGTCGTCCGAACGGACCCGAACCTGGAGCAAGGCCGCCATGAAGTTCTCGTTCATGAGTTTCTCCTGTCCGGACCTGAGTCTCGAGGCGATGCTGTCGCTGGCGAAGCGCCTGGGTTACGACGGCGTCGAGCCGCGCGTCGAGGCCAAGCATGCGCACGGCATCGAGCTGGGCCTGGACGCCGCGGGGCGCGCCGCGGCCCGCACGCTGGCCGCGAGCAAGGGCGTCGACTACGCCTGCCTGGCCACCTCGTGCCGCTATGCCGACCCGGCGACGCGCGCGGCGATGGTGGCCAGCACGCTGGGCTACATCGACCTCGCCGCCGACATCGGCTGCCCGCGCCTGCGCGTCTTCGGCGGGCCGCTGCCCGAGGGCCTCAGCCGTGAGGCGGCCACTGCCGGCGTCACGGAGGCCCTCCGGGCCGTCGCCGACCAGGCCGAGCGCCGCGGCGTGACGGTCTGCCTGGAGACCCACGACCACTGGTGCAACCCGGCCGACGTGGCCGAGCTGATGCGCCGGGTCGATCGTCCGGGGATTCAGGTGAACTGGGACATCATGCACCCGGTGCGGGTCGCCCAGGTCAGCATGCAGGAAGCCTTCGACACCCTGCGGCCGTGGATCCGCCATGTCCATGCCCACGACGGCACCACCCGCGATGGCAAGCTGGTCCTCGTGCCGATTGGCGAGGGCGTCGTCGACCACGCCCTGGCCCTGCGCCTCCTGCGCGAGATGGGATGGGATGGCTTCGTCAGCGGCGAGTGGATCGGCTGGGAGCCCTACGAGACGCACCTGCCGCGTGAGCTGGCGGCGCTGCGGCGCTGCGCCGGCTGCTGACGGGCGCCGTGGGCCTGGTCCGGGTGGTCGATCGCGGCGGGGTGCTGTCGGCGTCTTGTTGCAGACTTTCAGCCTGCACTGCGTCACGGCCCATTCCCCAGGGCGTTGCCCTGGGCTGACGAATGATGCCCTTTCAGGGCGCCAGACCGGAGGCCCGCCGGGAAGGCTCGGCGCGCGATGCTTCGCCATGGTGTGCCCGGCGCCGCCCGCGCCGGGATTGCGGCTGTACGAAGAGGTGGTTCTGGCGTCGATGCGTGCCCTTCTGCAACTCCGCCTGCTGAGGCTCTCCGGGCCTCTCGGCCTCGGCCTGGCCGCGGCCGCGGCGCCGCTGGTCCTGGCCGCGACGGCCGACCGCACCCTGCGCGCCCTGCAGTTGCAGGCCCTGCCGGTGCTGTGCGTGCTGCTCATGCAGGCGGCCCTGGCCTGGACGCCATCCGAAGCCCGGCGCTGGCCGGGGCGCCGTGACGACCCCGAGGCCGGCCGCTGGCTCAGCCTCCTGCTCCTGGCCGTGGCCGTCACGGCCCTGCGCATCGGCAGCGACCGCTGGCTGGAACGCCTCGTGGCCATACCGGCCATCGCCGACTGGCGTGCCTTCGCGCTGAAGCTGCCCTTCGCGGCCCTCGTCCAGCCGCTGTTCCTGGTGATCGGGGTCTACGCCTTCAGCCTGCGCCTGGGGCGTCAGCGCCACCTCGCTCTGGCGGCGGTGACCCTGATGCATGAGCTGGTCGTGGTCCTGCAGTTCGGCCGCGTCCTCGACCCGGTGCCGCTGGCCGGGCTGGTCGGCCTGGCCGGCCTGCACGGCCTGCTCGGCGCCGTCGCCTACGCGCGCTACGGCTTCGCCGGACCCATCGCCCTGGCCACGCTCAGCTTCTGCCGACACGCCGGGTACCTCCTGCTGGCCGCCTGAGAGGAACGCAGCGGCGGGGCTGCAGGTCGGCCTGGGCTCATGGGGAAGGTGACGGTGGCCATGGCTTCACGTCAGAGGGGTGACCCTGACCTGGACTATTCGCGAAGCCCATTGCTTCGCTCACGATCCACGGGCGCCCGGGAACGGCGCCCGTCAGAGCGGCTGGGGACAACCGCCGCAGCGGCGTCCTCGCCGGCGCTGAGCACGTAGGTCCACGGCGGCGCCCGTGGACCCCCCCGGCGCCGGCGCCGCCCGGGGGAGCGCCACTCGGCTCGTGGCGCCCACCTCCGCCCCGCCGGCGCAGAGCGCCGGGCCGTGCATGCGGCCACCCGGTGTCCCTGGTGTCCCTGGTGTCCCTTGAGTCCCTTCTCCTCCGCGGCCGGCGCCGCGGGCGCAGCGCCGCCGGCGGGGTCGCCGCGGGGGTTGGCGGGGGTTACATTGGCCGGGGTATGCCTGAGACAGCGCCGGGGCGGTCGGCGCGGCCTGGCTGATGCGGGCCGCGGCCGGCGGCGGCGGTGCGAGGAGACGACGCATGGGTAACGACGCCAAGAGCCCGGTCACTCCGGCCATACGGGTGCTGCGCGAGGCCGGAGTCAGCTACAAAGAGCACCAGTACGCCTACGTCCCCAAGGGCGGCACGGCCAGCACCACGGCGGCGCTGGGCGTGCCCGAGCACGAGGTGGTGAAGACACTGGTCTTCGAGGACGACAGCGGCAAGCCGTTCATCGTGCTGATGCATGGCGACCGCAGCGTCTCGACCAAGGAACTGGCGCGTCAGCTCGGCGTGAAGCGCACGGCGCCGTGCACGCCCGAGAAAGCGCAGAAGAACTCCGGCTACATGGTGGGCGGTACCTCGCCCTTTGGCACCCGCATGGCGTTGCCGGTGTATGTCGAGCGTTCGGTCCTGTCGCTGCCGCGGATCTTCATCAACGGCGGCCA
>JAAYZO010000463.1 GCA_012514865.1 Lentisphaerota bacterium
CCTTCGCGCGGCGCCGGCGGATCGTGCCGCCGGCGTGCTGGATGGCCGCGTGGGGCTCGGTCGAGCCGGCCTGCAGCTCGTCGCCGCCGGACTTGACCTCGTAGTGGAGGCTGTTTTTCAGCGCGCCGGACTGCACCGCGGGCGGCCCGCCGGCCGGCGCGGCGTCGTGTTCAGGGAGGCGGGGGAAGCGCAGCGACCAGGCGCGGACCATGTGCCCGCCGAAATCCCGCGCGACCGGCGTCATGTCGTCGATCCGGCGCGCGAGCCCGTGGATCCGCTCGCTCACCTCCTCCAGCGCTTTGGCGTCCAGCACGATCACAGCGGGTAATCCCTCCCGAACAGGCGGTCCGGGCCGTTGTATTGCACGTTCGGCGCGCCGGCGGACTCGCTCGGCTTCGGCACCAGGCCGACGTCCTTCTTGCCCTCGGCGATCTTCTCCAGCTCCTCGATCGCCGAATCGCAGGCGCGCTGCTGGTCCTCGGTCAGCGAGTCCAATCCGGACTGCAGCTCGCAGACGGCCAGGCGGATGCAGATCCGCCGGATCTCGGCGGGGATCGGCGGCGCAAGGGGCACCACGTATTTGGCCTGGAGGTAGCTGTCGATCGTGCCCGAGGCGTTGTCGATCGCCTGTGCCACAACGGCCGCGTCGGCCGTGCCGTCGCCGTCGTGGTCCGCCAGGCTGACGAGCCTCGCCGGCGAGACGAACCGGCTGATGTGCGTCTGTGTGCAGTAGCCCATGGGGCCTCCTCAAGTCGGCGGGTGCGGGAGGCCGGCGAGGCCGGCCCCCCTCCCGCAGTCACTCCGCCGCGTCACGGGGTGGTGGTGGTCGTGTCTTCGTCCCACTCCACCGCCTGGATCAGCCACGGGCAGAGGATGGCGATCCCGTAGCGGATGGCGGCCTTGTATTCGAACCGCTCCGCCGTGAACACCGGTTCGTCCGTGAGCGCGGTGCGACTCACGAACTCCGGCCCGCTGCGCTTCTGGTAGACGATGCACTTCGGCTGCTCTGGCGATTGATCCGCCACAAACCAGTAGCGCTCGGCCGCGCCGCGCAGGCGGCTCCACTTGACGACCTTGACGGACTCGTAGTGGATGTTGGTGTTCCCGCCGCCGACCAGGCCGCGCTGGATCAGGTTCTTCGCGCGCCACCAGTAGGTGGGCCCGACGATCAGGTGCGTCGGCTGCAGGTCCATGGCCTCGCCGTCCGGCCCCACCCGTTCCATTAGGTGCTGGCAGACGGTTTCAAATCCGGCCTGGGTGAGCGGGACGTTGTCCAGGTTGTCCCATTCCGCGCCCCCCGGCCAGGCGTGGTTGTTCGAGAAGACGTTCGCGCCGTCGATCCACGCCGTGGCGAACCCGTCGATGAACAGGTTCGGCACGTTCCGGTAGGGGTGCGTGGCCGTCCGCCGGCCGAGGGCCGTCGCGAACAGCGGATACATGCCGAGGTTGTCGTCCTCGACGTGATCCCGGGGGATCGAGTATCCGCGCTCGTAGCGGACGTTCCTCAGGCTCTGCATGAACTCGCCGAGGTTGGTGAACGACAGCTCGTCGATCAGCCGCTCCAGGTCGCCCAGCAGGGCGGCCGTGGGGTATTCCTCGGTGCCGGTCGTCGAGGGCACTTCCATCACGAAATCGGCGACGTCCTGCGGCGCCTTGGCGTCGCGGACGGCGTCCAGGAAGTTCCCCTTCAGCCCGGTGAAGAGGTTCGCCATGTTGCCTTGTGTGACTTCCATCGGGTTTGAGTCCTCCGATCAGGGTCTATCGATCAAGGGCCGTCGGGGCTCCCCTGGCAGAGGAGCCCCCGCCCGTCAGCCTCCCGTTACTGAGGCGCCGTGGTGGTCGTGGTCGCCTCGGCGGTCGTGGTCGTCACGTCATCCGGCTCCCACCAGAAGGGCTGGCCGAGCAGCTCGATCTCGATCTCGTCGGCGTCCATGTCCGCCCGAGGATCGAACTGCAGGGTCTCGCCCGGCAGGCGGACGACGTAGCCTGCCAGAATGTCGTTCGCACTGTCCCACGGATGGACCGACAGCGTCTGGTCGTCCTGGACGTGGGCCCACGCCATCATCATGTTCTGGTCGATGGCGGCCCCGAGAACGGGCGACTCATACTTGAAGCGGAAGCGCCCCGCGCAGCGCACCACGACGAACATGTCGCCGTCGCCGCCGGCCGAATTGTCGTAGGTGCTCCGCGCGGCGTGCTGCGGGTCCTCGCAGGCGACGCCCACCATCTTGTAGTCCGCCGCGTCGGCGGCCGGAACGGCGTAGCCGTCCGCGTTGACACAGACCATCCCGCCCTGGTAGATGGTGGCGCCGGCCGACATGGGCACACGCAGCGTGTCGCCCATCCGCGTCCGCTCATACCAGGTGTTCCTCGGGGCAGTGAGAGCTGCCATCGCTTCGACCTCCTCATCGGGGTATGCCGGCCCGGGGCGTCAGCCCGTCAGGCCCAGCTTGAAGTTCTCCTCGCTGACGCCGAGCTTCCGGCAGAACGCCCGCTGCTCGTCGGTCAGTGCGCCGGCGCCCGGCTTATCCGCCGCGCGGCCCTCCAGCCCGCTCGGCCTGACGAGCTGAGGCAGGCTGTTGATGACCGCCTGGGCGGAGGCCAAATCGGCCTCGGCCGCGCTGAGCCAGAATGCCCGCTGGGCCGGCGCTATGCGCCCGGCCGCCACGGCGTTGTCCACCAGCTCCTCGGCCTCGCTCTTGCGGCGGCTCGTCTGCAGCTCGCCGATTGCGTTGAGCACGGCCTGCGCGCCGGCATCCTCGGCCAGGCCGAGCGCCGCCCGGAACGGGCTGAGGTCCGCCGCCGCGTGCAGCCGGAGGATCTCCGTCCGCGCGGCCGCCAGGTCCGGCACGTCCAGGCCCAGGGCATTGGCGATCTCGGCCGGCACCTCGGGCGCGGCCTCGCCTTCGCCCTCGCCGGTCTTCGCGGCCGCTTCGGCCGCCGCCGCTTCGGCCGCCGCCGATTCGGCCGCCGCCTTCAGGTCCTTCAGCTCCGAGCCGGCGGCGTCGATTGCCGCCGCCACCGCTTTGTCGTCCGCGCCGGCCTCCAGCCCGAGCGAGGAGGCGACCTCCTCGGGCGTTCGGCCGAGCG
>JAAYZO010000464.1 GCA_012514865.1 Lentisphaerota bacterium
GGTCAGTGGTCGCCACCTGGTGCAGGGCGCTCGGCACTACTGCTCCGACGCCTGCTTTGAGCGCACGTTGCCGACCTGTGCCCTGTGCGGAAAGGCCCTGCGTGAGTCGTTCACGATCGAAGGGCGCACCTATTGCCGAGCGCACGCGGAGGGCCCGCGCTGTGACGCCTGCAGCCGACCGGTGGAGGGCGGCGAGACGCTCGCCGATGGCCGGGTGGTCTGTGCGGCGTGCCGTCCGAGTCTGGTGTTTGACCGTGGCGAAGCGGCGGTGCTGTACGCGCGTGCCCGGCGCATGCTGGCGGTGGCGCTGGGCGAGCCGCTGCCGCCGGCGCCGCCCCTTCATATGGTGGGTCTGGACGCCCTGCCGGAGCACCGTGGCCTCGACGCTGCGGTGAGCGTGCGCGAGTTGGGGCGTTATCAGCGCGAGACCGTGACCACGACCACGCGGAACCTCTTTGGGCGCGTGTTGAAGGAGGAGACCGCGGTAAGCCGGCGCATCCTGATGCTCTACGGCCTGCCGGCGGACAGCTTCCTGAGCACGGTGGTGCACGAACTCACGCACGACCTCCTGGCCGAGCGCTACCCGCGCTTTGACGAGCGCGCTCCCGAGTGGGCGAAGGAGGGCCTCTGCCAGTACACCGCCGCGATGGTCTGCCGTCGTCTGGGCTGCGGCGATGTGGTGGCAGAGATCGAGAGTGCGCCGGACGAGGTCTACGGCGACGGCTACCGCTGGTGGGCGCGGCGCTTCGGGCCGGCCGGATGGGACGGCATACGACGCTGGCTCGAGCACGGCGACGCCGCGGCCCTGCCGGCTCGAGCTCCCGCGACGCCGCCGCGCTGAGCGCGAGGCCGTTGCTCAGCCCTTGGGCAGGCGCGGCTTGACCCAGCGGTTCAGGGTGCCGGCGCGGTAGATGGCCTCCATGACGGCGCTGCGCACGGCCGCTTCGCGCGGCGTGACCAGGCAGGCGGTGCTGCCGCCGCCGATGGCGTTGAGGAAGAGGTCGAGGGCGTGCGGCAGCCCCGGCGGCAGGTCGGCCCACGGCTTCTTGCCGTCGGCGCCGGCGACGCGGGTGCTCTGGAAGAAGAGCTGTCCATCGATGATGGCGGCCTGGCCCTCGGTGCCGCTGAGCTGCAGGCTGACGGGGTTGGCGAGGTCGACCCAGCCGGCGGCGAGGGTGGCCATCGCGCCGCCGGGGAAGCGCATCAGCGCCTCGCCGCATTCGTCGCAGTCGCCATAGCGCCCGGTGACGACGGCTGTCTGGCCGGTGACGATCTTGGGGTCGCCGAGGAGCCAGAGGAGGATATCGAGGGCATGGGTGCCGAGGTCACCGAAGGCGCCGCAGCCGGCGATGCGCGGGTCGGCCATCCAGCGCCACTCTTGGTCGAACCAGCCGGCCAGGCTGCCGTGGTGGCAGTTCGAGCCGCGGGCGCGGGTGATGGTGCCGAAGGCGCCGGCCTGCACCTGCTGATGGAGGAACTGGTGCGCGGGCAGGCCGCGCATGAAGTACCCAGTCTGGAAGATCACGCCGGCGGCCTCGATGGCATGGGCCATGGCATAGGCATCGACGGCGCCGAGGCCGAGCGGCTTTTCGACGAAGAGGTGCTTGCCGTGGGCGCAGGCGGCGCGGACGTGTTCGCGGTGGCGATTGGTCTCCGAGAGGATGATCACGGCGCTGATCTCGGGGTCCTTCCAGATTGTGCGCGCCGTCTGGGCGACGCTGGCGCCGAGGGCCTCGGCGTGGCGCTGGGCCCGGGCCGGATCGGGATCCCAGGCGAGCTTGACGCGGAGGTCCTGGCGGGCCTTGAGGCGATTGACGAAACCCGGGGTGTGGATATGGGCGCACCCGACCAGGGCGACGGTCTGCATCGGCGATCTCCTGTTGCACCGCGGTGCGTGTCGTGTATGCTGAGAGGTGTCCGTTGCCGGCCCGTTCGGCCGGCGGTTGGCGAAAGGTAGCGCCCGGCGGCGCCGGCGGCAAGGCCGGGCTGCGGCGGCGCCGGGCGGTTCGAGGATCGCGGTGGCGTTCACTCGGTCACCCTCGCATGAAACGTCGCGTCGTTGCGTGCGTCGTTCTGTCGCAGACTTTCAGCCTGCCGTGCGGAACGGACCCTTTCCCAGGGCGTTGCCCTGGGCTGACGGATGATGCCCTTTCAGGGCGCCAGACCGGAAGACCGCAGGAAGCACCGCCAGCGATGGCTCGCTCGGCTCTATCCGGCGCTCCGTGCGCCGGCGGGGCGGCGGTAGGCGCCACGAGCCGCGTGGTGCTGCTCCGAACGCTGCTGGCCCCCGGGAGGTCCACGGACGGCGCCGTGGACCCACCTGCCCGACGTCGGCGGGTGGGCTGTAACGGACGGCGCCGCGGGCCAACACGCCCGTGACGGCGTGGCGTGCGAGGCGTACTCAGGAGAGTCTGGGCTTATGGCGACGACGATTCGTGTTCAAGGCGGGCCTTCGGCGGCGGGCTGCACCCCGGAGATGGCCCTGCCCGAGGTGGCCGGCGCCTGGCGTGGCGCGGCCGGCGCCGGTGAGTGGGTGCTGACCTTCGATCTGGGGCTGGTGAATCGCCTGGCGGCGGTGACAGTCGACCGCGGCGGCTCGGCGCTCCAGGCGGACAGCACCGTCGATGTCAGCAGCGACGGCGTGCTCTGGCAGGCGATCGGGGCGTTGCCGCCGACGGCGCTGGCGCGGGTGCCGCTGGGGATGCCGGTGCGCTTTGTGCGGCTGAGCTGGCGCAGTGCCCTGCCCGAGGCCGCTCCGGAGGTGCATGGCATCGAGGTCGGCGCGGCCGGCGCCGCCCCGGCCGGGCTGGGCGACGTGGTGCGCTGTCCGAGCCGCGTCGACGGCACGCTCCAGCCGGCGCGCTTCCTGGCCCCCACGGCGGCGGGCGCGGTGCCCCTGGTGGTCGGCCTGCACACCTGGAGCGGCGACTACCGCCAGCTCTACATGCCGGCCATCGAGGCGTGGTGTGCCGAGCAGGGCTGGGCCTACATCCACCCGGACTTCCGCGGCCCGAGCTGGACCCCCGAGGCGACCGGTTCGGACCTGGCTGTCGCGGACATCCTCGACGCGGTGGCCTGGGCGCGGACCGCGGCGGCCATTGACGAGCGCCGCATCTACCTGGTCGGCGGTTCGGGCGGCGGCTTCCACGCCCTGCTGATGGCCGGGCGGGCGCCGGAGGTCTGGGCCGGCGTCTCGGCCTGGGTGCCGATCAGCGACCTGGCGGCGTGGTACCACGAGTGCCGGGCGCGGCAACTCGGCTATGCCGAGCACATCGTGCGGAGCTGCGGCGGCGCGCCCGGGTCATCGCCGGCGGTCGACGAACAGCTCCGGCGGCGCTCGCCCTTGACCTGGCTGGCGCAGGCGCGCGGGCTGCCGCTGGACATCAACGCCGGCATCCACGACGGCCACCGTGGCTCGGTGCCGGTCAGCCACTCGCTGCGGGCGTTCAACGCCGTGGCCGCGGCCGGCGAGGCGGTTGCCGAGGACGACATTCGCTTCATGGTCGAGCACGAGGCGGTCCCGGCGGCGTTGCAGGACACCGGCCTGATCGACGACTCCTACGGCGCCCGGCGGGTGCTGTTCCGGCGGCACTCGGGGGCGGCGCGGGTGACCCTCTTCGAGGGCGGTCACGAAGTGGTCGAGTCGGCGGCACGAGCCTGGCTGTCGCGGCAGTGCCGGGGCTGAGGCCAGGGCGCCCCGGGCGTGGGTGACGGGCGGTGGTGTCGGGCAGGGAGGATTCGCGATGACGGGCTACGAGATCCGCACGATGGAGCCGCGCGACCGCCTGCAGGTCGCCGAGCTGATCTGTCTGTCCACGAATGCCTGGTACCAGGCGCACGGGCGCGGGCTGATCTTCCCTGGCGGTCCGCGCACGACCGAGCTGCACTACGACGTCTACCACGCCCTCGAGGGCAGCTCGGGCTGGGTCGCGGAGGATGCCCGCAGCGGGCTGCTGATCGGGTCCTGCTTCCAGCATGTCCGCCCGACGCATGTCGCCCTGGGCATCATGAACGTCCACCCGAACCACTTCGGCCGCGGCATCGCGGGGGCGCTGCTGCAGCGGATCATCGGGATTGCTGAAGACCTCGGCAGGCCGGTCCGGCTGGTCTCCAGTGCCATGAACCTCGACTCCTATTCCTTATATACACGCGCCGGCTTCGTGCCGCGGCGGCTCTATCAGGACCTCTGCCTGGCGGTGCCGGCCGCGGGCCTGTCGGTCGATGTGCCTGGTCGTGCGCGGGTCCGTGTGGCGGTGGCGGGCGACGTCGCGGCGATGGGGGACCTGGAGATGGCCGTGAGCCACGTCTGTCGTCCGGGCGACTACCGGCACTTCATCGGGAATCCGATGGGCCTGTGGCATGTCTCGGTTGTGGAGGGTTCCGGCGGCGGCCTGGAGGGCTTCCTGGTCTCGTGTGCGCATCCGGGCTGCACCATGCTCGGCCCGGGTGTGATGCGCGACGAGGCTGCGGCCGCGGCGCTGATCGCCGCCGAGCTGGACCACCTGCGCGGGCGAACCCCGGTGTTCCTCCTGCCCGCCGAGTACCAGGGCCTGGTCCGCCGCGCCTACGACTGGGGGGCGCGGAACTGCGAGATGCACGTCGCGCAGGTGCGCGGTGCCTGTGCCGGCTTCGACGGCATCACCATGCCGACCTTCATGCCCGAGACGGCCTGAGCGGCCGCGGGCGGCCAGGGGCATCTCGGGCTGGCCTGACCTATTCACGCGCCGCCCGGCGGCTCGTGACCAGGTTACCCTTCGGGCTTCGACGCGAGGCGCTTGCGGCCTCCTGCCCAGGGCTGGCCTTGAGCAGGCAGCGCGGAGCGATGCGCGTCGAAACGCGGGCCGCGGCGTAGCGCGGCGCACGTGGATTGTGAGCGAAGCATCCGCGCTTCGCGAATAATCCGGGCTAGGCGGGCACCTCGAAGCGCCCACTGGTCCACTCGTCGATGGTGCGGCGGTCGACTTCGCGGCAGCCGAGGCTGGTGAAGGCGGCGAGGACGTCGGGGTATTGTGTGGTCAGGATGCCGGCCAGGACCAGGGCCGCGGTTCCGTCGCTGGTATCGAGCCACTGGCAGAGCCTCTGGCGGTGTTCGATGAGGGCGGTTGCCAGGATATTGGCGACGACGACCCGGCTGGGCCTGGCGGGCGTGTAGTCAGCGAGGTCGGCGCAGCGCACCTCGACGCGGCCGGCGCCGGCGCGCTCGAGGTTGGCCTGGGTCATGGCCACGGCCTGGGGGTCGTGGTCGAAGGCGGCGACCGGCTCGAAGCCGAGTCGCACCGCCGCCAGGGAGAGGATGCCGGAGCCGCAGCCGGCGTCGAGGAGACTGACGCGGCCGTGGTGTTCGGCGAGGTCGTCCATGAACTCGAGGCAGGCGCGGGTGGTGCCGTGGTAACCGGTGCCGAAGCACATGCCGGGGTCGAGTTCGAGGATGATGTCACGGGGCTCGGCGGGCCAGGTCTCCCAGGTCGGCTTGAGTACCAGCCTCGGCGAGACGCGGAAGGCCTTGAAGAGGCGCTGCCATGAGTGCGCCCAGTCCTCCTGGCGCAGCATCGTGGCGACGGCTCGGGGCAGGGCGCCGGTGAGGTCCTGGCGCCGGGCGGCCAGGGCGGTGTTCAGGTGGTCGGCGATGGCCGCGGCCTCGGCGGGCGAGTCGGTGAAGACCCATACCATGACCTGGGCGGTCTCGAGGTTGGTGTAGGAGGACCAGAGCAGCTCCGCGGTCTCGAGGATGGCCTCGACGATGGGTAGGTCGGCCGGAGCGGCGCGGAACTCGATGCAGGGTATGGTGTCTGTGCTCTGAATCATGGTTGTCTCGGGAGTGCGGTCGATCCGGTCGTGGTCTTGAGTGCGCGGCCTCTTGGCCTACTGTAGCGCCTTTGCGGTGGTCGTCGACAGAGCCCGTGCGGTGACGTGAAGGCTCGTCGCGGGTCTTGGCGGTGGCCATTTCCGTCTCGGTGTCATCCGTTCCTGTACTGGCGCGGCCTTGGTGTCGGGTGTCGGCCGCGGATCCTGTCGAGGGTGGTGTATTTCCGAGGCGCGGCCGGTCGAATCGGCACCGGCGCGGCACCCGGCTACCTCATTTATTCATGGCTTTCTGGGAACATCGGCATGAAGCGTCTTGCGAAGCGACTCGGTCTGGCGGCGGGCCTTATGGTGGTCGTGGTCGGCCTGGCGGCGGTCGTGGTCACCCGTCCTGCCTTCATCACGGGGGTCGTGTTGCCGCGGTATGCCCGCTCGATACAGACCGAGATTGCGGTTGGCGCGCTGCGTCTGGCGCCGTTCTCCGGGATTGAGGCCCGCGGCGTGCGCGTGGGGCCTGCCGCGGCGCCGCTGCTGCAGAGCGATCTGCTGCGCCTGCGCTACCGCCTGTGGCCGGCCCTGATCGGGCGCCTGCGCATTGACGAGGCCGGTGTCGAGGGCACCACGGTGCATGTCTTGCGGCGGCCCGACGGCAGCACGAATCTGCCCGTCTTCCCTCCGGCCGACCCGGACGATGACGATGATGACGACGGCACTGACGACGTCTACGACCTCCTTCTGCGCGGAGTTCGTCTCGAGGGTCTGACCCTGATCTACGAGCAGCAGGCCGGCCCTGACCAGGAGCCGATCCTGGTGCGGCTCTCGGATCTGCGCCTCGAGCTCCCTGAGCTGCGCAGTGGCAGCGGCGGTGCCGGTGCGGTGACCCTCACCGGGCGTCTGCAGGAGCTGCGCGCGGCGACGCTCGCGGGCGTCGTCGGCCGCGTCCATGGCGAAGGCCGCCTGGGCCTTCACCCGACGCTCGATCTGGCGCTGCTGGAGGTGACGTTGCGGGTCGAGGTCGAGCAGGGCCGCGCCGGCGAGTTCGACCTGGCGGGCCGGGAGCTGAGTCTGGACCTGGGACTTGCCTCGGACGATCAGGCCGTCGACCTGCGGCGGCTGGCCATCAGCGAGCGCCACGGCGGCGAGCCGGAGGCCGTCGTGACGGTCACCGGGCGCCTGCAGCGCGAACCGGCCCTGCTGCGCCTGGACGTCGTGGCCGAGCCGATTGACGGAGCGCTTTTCGATCTGGCGGGGTCTCTCGTTGGCGATGTCTCCTTCGGTTCGCCACGGGCGGCGTATCGGGGCCAGGTCGAGGCACGCAGCCCGCGGCGGCTGCGTCGGCGGCTGTCGCGGTGTCTCGAGCAGCCGTGGGCTGTGACGGCCGCCGGGCGGTTCGAGGCGCAGGCGGTGCAGCCCCGTTCCGAGGCCTGGAGCCTGCGTGCCGAGACCCCCTTCGATGCGAGTCTGCGCCACGACTTCGCCTGGGACTCCGAGACTGGGGCCGTCGAGGTGCGCGCCCTGTCGCTGCGCGCCGGGACGGCGGCGCGGGACATCCTCACGGCTGAGCTGACGGCTCCGGTCTACCTTCGCCGCGGCGATTCTGCCGGCGCTGTGCCTGCGGCCGAGATGCGCATCCGGGCCCGCGGCCTGCCTCTGAGCGCGGCCAATCCGTTTCTGCCGGAGGCGATGCCGGTGCGTCTTCAGTCTGGCGAGCTGCATGGCGATCTTGATCTGGAGCTGGCCGGTGCCGGGCCGCGCTGTCTCGTCCGGGGTGACCTCAGCCTGCGCGACGCCGTCATGAGCGACCGTGCCGACGGTGCCGCCGGAGGGTCCTTCGGCATGGAAGCGGCCGTGCGCGGGTCGGTGGTGGCGTGGCGGCAGGTCGCCGTCGACGAGGTCCTCCTGCGCCTGCGCCCGCCGTTTGGTGAGGCCGCCTCGGTGCGTGTGTCGGGTCAGTTCGACCCGGCCGCCGGGGGTCGCGGCCGGGTGCAGCTCGACGGCCTGCACGAGAATCTCCTGCCGATCCTGCCGCCGGGGCTTGCCGCGGCGTTGCCGATGGCCCAGGCGCGGATTGACGGCGAGGCCGAGGTCGAGGCCGGTGCAGGCTTCCGGCCGCTGACGGCGTCGCTACGCCTGCAGGCCCGCGAGGTGCGCCTGCGTTCCGATCCCTCGGCGGGCGCTCTGGCCGGCCTGAGCGCTGCATCGATCGGGGTTCGCGGCTCAGCGCAGCGCGAGGCGGGCGATGCGCCTCTGCGCGCCGTAGTGTCAGTCGTTGGTGAGGGCCTCCAGAGGCCTGGCGGCGGGCCGGTGGCGGGCGTGAGCCTGGACGCGCGCGGGTCGTGGTTGCCTGGGCGGGTCGACCTCGAGACATTGGCGCTGCGGGCGCGCGCTGCCGAGGGGGTCCTCGCCGCCGTCGACCTCTCCGGCAGCATGGCCTTGCCGCCGACGGCCGGCCGCAGCGACGTCGTGCTCACCAGCGATATCCTCGACCTCGACGCTCTGGCGGCGATGCTCGGACGACCGAAGGCCGCCGCCGAAGACACCGCCCCGGCCACGCCGACCGGGGCGGGCGCAGAGCCCCCCGCCGAGATCGGGCCCTTCGACACCGGCGCGGCCGAGGTCGTGGCCGTGGTCAGTCTGAAGGACATCCGTTACGGCCAGGCCCGACACGACCTGGAGGCGAAGGCGGCCCTGCGCCAGTCGGTCCTTACCCTCGACGCGGTGCAGTGCCACCTGGCCGGCGCCGCCTTCCGCGGCCGGGCGCAGGCGAACCTGGGCGTTGCCGGGCTGGAATACACGGTCGAGGTCGCCGCAGCGGAGCCCTTCGCCATCGGGCCGCTGTTGGCCGTAGCGGCGCCGACGCTGAAGGACACGGTGCAGGGCGAGGTCACGCACCTGCAGGCCGCGCTCGCCGGACAAGGCACGGCGACCGCGGCCTGGCAGCAGCACCTGCGCGGCCCGCTCCGAATCGAGTGCCGCGAGGTCGTTCTGCAGAACGTCCCCGCGCTCCAGAAGCTCTCCAGGCTGTGGTCGGCTCCTGAGTTCGAGCGCCTTCAGATCGCGGAGATGGCCCTGGCGGCGCACGTCCAGGACGGCGTCATCCACCTCGATTCCTTCCAGGAGAGCGCCCCAGAACACACGCTCAGCGCTCAGGGCCGCCTCGGCTTTGACCAGTCCCTGGCTCTGGATCTGATCCTCGGCGTCGGCGGCAGCCTGCAACAGCGCCTGCAGGATCGCTCGGGATTCCAGCCGCTCCTGCGCACCTTCGTCCCGCGGGGCAACCACGTCGTGTCGCCGGTGCCGATCAGCCTCAAGGGCCGCCTCGACGAGCCGCGCTTCGACCGCGAACGCTTCTTCTCCGATGTCGCCAAGGTCTCGGCCACCACCCTGCTGCAGGGCCTGGTCAAGGAGAAACTCCCCGAAGGCGTGGGTGATCTTCTGAAAGGCGCCGTGGGTGACGCCGCCGCTCCGGGGCGCCTGCCTGAGTTGATCAAGGAGAAGGTCCCCGGGCGCCTGGGCGATCTCCTGCAGGGCGTCGTGAGCGGCGCCGCTTCGACGGCCCCGGCGGCGCCCGCGGCGGTGCCGGCGGCCCCGGCCGCGCCGGCTCCCGCCGCGCCGGCCCCGGAGGCCGTCGCTGAGGCCGCGGCGGAGAAGGCGGCCGCGGCGGAGAAGGCGGCCGCGGCGGAGAAGGCGGCCGCGGCGGAGAAGGCGGCCGCGGCGGAGAA
>JAAYZO010000050.1 GCA_012514865.1 Lentisphaerota bacterium
CGGGCGCTGAAGCGGGGGGCGGTGAGGCCGGGCTCGGCGCCGGCCACGGTCTGCCGGACTACCTCGAGGCGCCCGGCGCGCTGCAGGCCGCGCAGGACCTCGTAGATCGCCAGGGCCGATTGGGGTATGCAGCCCTCCGGCCAGCAGGCCGCGCTGGCCTTGCCCAGGGCCCCCATGCCGTGCGCCTTGCCATCGGCGAGCTGGGCCAGGACCGCCGACTCGACCGCACCCCAGGGCAGCGGATCGGCGGGCAGGCCCGGGCGCGGCTCCAGCGGCCGCGCCGTGAAGCCATCGCGGGTGACGCGGAGGGCCGCGTTGGCCGGCACCGCCATCAGCCAGTCGGCCGTGCTCCCCGGGAAGGCCATCGCGGTGGTGGCGAGGTAGGTGCCCGTGGCGGTACGCCCGAGCATCATCGGCATCGAGATGCGCGCCACCTGGATCGCCTCGGGGTCACTCAGGCCCAGAGCCAGGCCGACAATCTCGCCGGGGAAGGCCGCGTAGGCGCGTGCCATGCCCTCCCAGAGCGACCCGCAGCGCGACGCCTCGTGGTGGATCAGGCCGCACATCAGGTCGCTGAAGTGCACGCAGGAGCCGTCCGCCAGGGTCGGGTATGTGCCGACCTGCTGCGGTACGTGCGAGCGGAAGGCGTACCCCGCGGCCCGCAGGCGCGCTGCCACGGCGTCGACATCGGTCGTGGCCGCGAAGGCGCCGCGGTGGCCGTTGGCGATGTAGGCCAGGCTCTCGTCGGGGCTGAGGAAGGGATGGCCCCACTCGCGGTCGCCGCCGCTCGGGCTGCGGCTGTGCAGGATGCCGATGGTGCCCGGGAGGTCGGCGGCGTCGGTCTGCGTCAGGAGTCGGTCGAGGTCGCCGACGACCTTACGCCAGTGCAGGCGACCCGCATCGATCGTCGCCAGGCCGGTGTAGTGGCCGCCGCCCCAGCCCTCCTGGCGCGCCATCATCTCGATCAGCACCGGCGCCGCGCGCTCGCTGCCGAGGTATCCCGCAATGTTGCACATGAGGCTGTCCTTACTAATCGTCGCACTATAGTCGGGACGGTTGCCGAGGTCGCCAGCCGGGTGAGACGGCCCAGACAATCCCGAGACGATCTGTAACCACGAAAAGCACGAAAGACACGAACAGGATAGGATTGGATTGGACAGGAGAGGCCCGACACGCGCACGGCGACGGGCGCATGCCGGACTGTCTTGCCGCTCTCACCTCTCCAAATGCCCTCCAGTTCGTGCTTTTCGTGCCTTTCGTGGTTCGATTCCCTCTTCCCGTGAAACGCTTCGTCGACGACTCGGACAAGCACCGAAGCTGGCCTGGAGACCGCGCCCCGGCGGACGGTTGACGAACGTCTCACCGCAATTGCGGCGTTGCCAAGGTCACCGGTCGTGTGCGGTGGTCCGAACAAATCCCGGACGATTAGTGACTACTCGCGCCGGTCAGGCCAGTCGTCGCAGGATCCACTCGCGGCAGTGCTCGGGCCAGGCGTCGATGCCGAGGCCGCGGCGGCGCAGGCCGTAGCCGTGGCCGCCCTCGGGGTAGAGATGCATCTCGGCCGGCACGCCGGACCGCGCCAGCGCCTGGTAGTACAGGATGCTGTTGGCGACCGGCACCGCGTCGTCCTGGGTCTGCGCCAGGAAGGCCGGCGGGGTCTCGGGGGTGACCTGGCACTCGCAGGAGAAGCGCTGGCGGAGGTCTTCCGGGGCGCCCTTGCCGAGGAGGTTCGTGCACGAACCCTCGTGGCAGAGGCCGGGCACGGTCATCGAGATCACCGGGTAGATCAGGATGGTGAAGGCCGGCCGGGGGCAGGGCGCCTCGCCGGCGGCGCTGTCGAGGCAGGTCAGCGTCGAGACCGTCGCGGCCAGGTGGGCACCGGCGCTGAAGCCCATGACGCCGAGGGCGTCCGGGCGCAGGCCCCAGGCCGCGGCCTGGGCGCGGATGAGACGCAGGCCGGCCTGGGCGTCGCGCCAGGGGCCGTCGGGGCGGCAGTCCGGGCCGCGCTCGGGGCTCGGGCTGCGGTACTTCAGCACGAAGCCGGCCACGCCGAAGCTGTTCAGCCAGCGTGCGATGTCATGGCCCTCCTTGTCGATGGCCACGCCGCGGTAGGCGCCGCCGGGGCAGATCATCACCCCGGCACCGGTGGCGCGTTCGGCCGGCGGCAGGTACGGGGTCAGGGTCGGCCGGCCGACCTGGGCGATGAAGCGGTCGAGGTAGGCCTCGCCGCGGCTATCGACGACCTCGTCCGGCACGGCCTGGCCATCGGGCGTGCCGGTGGCGGTGGCATAGAGCGGCAGGGCCGCAGGCAGGGACCCGGCCTGGTCGGCAGACAGCGCAAAGGGTGGCAGTGTCATGGATCGGCTCTCCTGGAGATGCCGGCACCGCCGGCAGCGTTCCCAAATGCACTCCGTGACAATGGCCCCAGACCCGCGCCGGGTCAAGCCGAACGGGCACTCGGGCAGGGCTGTTTGGAGGTCCGCTTCTGGCACCCCGTTCAGGGTGCGTGGGTTGTGGGTTCGGGTTTCCGGGGGTCGGGCTTTCGCGCGACCCCCGGCTACGATCTGGCACCCCTTCAGGGTGACCAGGTGAGCGCTGACGCGATCTTCGATCAGCCCTGGCGTCGGACTGGGTCAGCGCGAGTCGCCCGGCGCCGCGACGACCTCCACGTCCCAGAGGCCGCGCACCGAGTTCGCCAGGCGGACGCGGGTGCAGCGCGGCAGGTCGGCGACGCGCACGACGCGTTCGCGGATCTGGCCGGTGGCGAGGAGCTCGGCGCGGCAGGTGCCGGGGAGCAGGCCGCAGCGCAGCGGCGGGGTCACCCAGGCGCCGTCGAGTTCGACGACGAGGTTGGCCAGGCAGGACTCGGTGAG
>JAAYZO010000465.1 GCA_012514865.1 Lentisphaerota bacterium
CCGAGCCGATGTGGCTGGTCGCCACGAGGCCGCGGTCGGCCAGGCGCTGTTCCATGGCCTCGCTGTTGTAGAACGGCCAGACGCCCTGGCGGTCGCCGCTGGTCAGGCCGTCGCGCATGGCCTGCCGGCGCGCCTCCGGGGCGCGCGCCATGGTGCGGGCGACGTAGCGCGATTCGATGTAGTGCTTCATGGTGCAGACGCGCATGGTGACGCCGATGAAGGCATAGAGCGCATTCCACTCGTAGAGGTGCCCCCAGGGGCTGATGTCGGCGAAGGCGTCCCAGCCCCACGGCGCCGGCGACAGGCCCCCTGCCCCGTGATTGGCGGTCATCTCGGCGGCGCGGCTGCCGATGGCACTGACCGAGTGCGAGTAGTGGTGGCTGCGCAGGCTGCGCGGGTCGGTGCGCAGGGCTTCGGAGAGGGCCCCGACGTACGACGGCGACGTCGCCAGGTCGAAGTCCTCACGGCGCCGCGGCGGGTCGGCGGGGCAGAACCACAGCGTCGGCATGGCCACGGTGCCGCCGGGGGCGACGGCCTGGAGGGCGCCGTCGATGACCGTCGTCGGGCCGCCGACGACGGTGCCCATGCTGCTGAGCGAGCCGTGATAGATGACCACATCGCCAGCCTGGGCGCCCACGGCCCTGAAGGCGCGGCAGACGTCCTCGGCGTGCACCTGGATGGCGGGATTGCCCTTTTCGGGGTCCATGGTATCGCCTCCCCTGCCCTATGTCGCGGTTCTCTCCGTAGCGTGCTCCGTCCGCGTCCGGCGCCAGTCTGGCTGGCCGCCGCGCCGCCGCGCTGGCAGCGGCTGTCGGCCCGGCGGCCCGGCGGCCCGGCACGAGGGACACCCGGGGGGGTGCACGCCGGCGCGGCGACGGCCTGTCGCCACGGGCCACCCCCAGAGTGTAGCGCCGTGCCGATGGCCGTCAAGCTGGCGGGCGGGGCCGGGCCGGGCTACAGTCAGCCGCGACGAGACCCGGCCCGCGGCAGGGCCGTTCCACGAGAGGGCACATCGGCGATGTCAGCGCTGCAGCACCGCGTCGTCTTCTACGGCACCCTGGCATCCCTGGAGGAGGCCGGAGTGCCGCTCCTGCGGGCCCTGCAGCAGCGCTTCCCGGGGTCCTTCCGGCCAGCCGCCGCCGAGCTGTATGGGATGCTCCAGCAGGGCCTGCGCCTGAGCGAGGCCATGGCGCACCTGCCGCGGCACTTCTCCGGCTTCGAGACGGCCCTCGTCGAGGTCGGCGACCTCAGCGGCCGCCGCGAGGCGGTCTTCAAGGCCCTGCGCGACTGGTTCCAGCTCGCCTGGCGTCTGCGCTCGAAGGTGATCTCCAGCCTGATCTACCCGGCGCTGGTGTACCACGCCGCGGCGGTGCTGGTGCCATTCATCGATGTCCTGGTCGGCGGCCTCACGCTCGAGCGTGCGGCGCTGCAGGCCGCGGGCCTGATGGCGCTGCCGTGGGTCCTGTGGCTGCTGGTGCGGACGCTGGGCCAGGCGATTCTCGACCTGCCTGTTCTGGGCCGCCTCTGGCTGGCGGTGCCGTACCTCGGCGGCCTCTCGTACCGCCTCGACAGCAGCCGCTTCCTCACCGCCTTCGGGCTGTGCCTGCGCGCCGGCATCGGCTCGATCCGTGGCGCGGCCCTGGCCGCGGGCGCCTGCCGCAACCCGGCCCTGCGACAGCGCTTCGCCAGGCTCTCGGAGGCCATGGCCACGGCGGGGTGCACCTTCTGCGAGGCCCTGGAGGCCGACCCCCTGCCCATGGATGCGGACATCGCGCTCCTCGACGTCCTGCGCGCCGGCGAGATCAGCGGCCGCCTCGACGACGCCAGCGAACGCCTGGCGAGGCACTGCCAGGAGGACGCCGAGAACCGCCTGACACGGCTCGCGGTCATCCTGCCCAACCTCGCCTACCTCGCCCTGCTTGTCTACCTCGGCATCCGCATCATCGGCTTCTACGGCAAGCTCATGGCGCCGGTCTACGACCTGCTCGAGTGACGGGGAAGGCCGGGTACGGCGGGAGGATCTGCCCGTCGCGTCAGGACGCGATAGGCCACAGGGGACGTTCGAGAGACGAGGAGGAAGAGGAATGGCGGGAGCGACGAGACTTGAACTCGCGACCTCCGACGTGACAGGCCGGCGCTCTAACCAATTGAGCTACGCCCCCGCATGCAGACCGCTGAATTGTCCGAACCGGACAGGACTGAGGAGAAAGGAATGGCGGGAGCGACGAGACTTGAACTCGCGACCTCCGACGTGACAGGCCGGCGCTCTAACCAATTGAGCTACGCCCCCGCGATTTTCCGTTTTCAACAGGTGCACTATTTTAACCCATGACCCCGACGATTCAAGATGAGCGCCTCTGAAAAAACGGTTTGGGCCGGCCGAGGGCGTAGCGCCGCAGGCATACCGCCGCGCCGCGAGCCGGCCTGGCACCGCACGGTGAAGGATGGCCACCTGTGAATGACTGGGCACCCGCGATGCGGCTTCTGACGCGTTTTGAACCTGGTGCGGAACGCTCCGGGGGCGGCTTCGCGCTGCCGTGGTTCCCGGCGGTGGGTGCCGGCCTGGGTCTGGCGGGCTGGGTCCTGGCGGCGTTGGCGGTGTGGCTGTTCGGCCCGCGTGCCGGCGCCGCGGTGGCGGCCGTCGCCATCCTGATCTTCGAGGGCTGGGCCACCGGCGGACGGCGCTACACCGCCACCGTGCGGCTCCTCGAGGGCTTCTCCGAGGGTGCCGCCAACGCCGAGACCAGTGCCTACCTGCGTCTGGCCGCTTTCCAAGGCATCCTCGTGCTCAAGCTCGCCTGCTACGGCGTCCTGGCCGGGACCCATCGCGGCGCCTGGCTGATGGTCGTCGGCGCCCTGAGCGCCGCGGCGGCGGTGCATGCCTCCGCGGTGCTGCGGCCGTCGCATCGTGCCGGCGCCGAGGCGCTGTGGGAGGACTGGGGCCACTGGCTGGCGGCCGCAGGCGTGGCCGTCATTGCCGGCCGCCTGGCCGGCGCCCTTCTGCCGGGGCTGTTCGCCGCGTCGCTGTGCTGGATCCTGCCGGCCCCCCTGGCGGGGCTGCTCGGGCCGGACTGCCGCGAGGCGGGCTCCACCGCCTGGCTCAGCCTGGCCGAGGCCCTCGCCCTCGTGGTCCTGGTCGTCGGTGCCCTGGCGGCCCTCGGGGCCTAGTCTGGATTGTGAGCGAAGCATCCGTGCTTCGCGAGTAATCCGGGCTAGGTTATCGGCGCCTTAGAACACTCTGGCGGGGGGCCTTTGGCCACCGCCGTGACCCTCTCACGTTGAGGCCGAAACCATGCCTGTGGTCGTGCGATTCCGTATGCAGCCGGGTGACGAGGACCTGCAGCCGCGCAAGGCCCACGCCGACGACGCCGCCTATGACCTGCGCGCCCGCGTCGCCACCGCCCTGCCCCCCGGCGGCGTCGCGCTCGTGCCGACCGGGCTCTTCCTCGAACTCCCCGTCGGCTTCGAGGCGCAGGTCCGGCCGCGCAGCGGCCTGGCGCTCAAGCAGGCCGTGACCGTGCTCAACAGCCCCGGGACCATCGATGCCGGCTACCGCGGTGAGGTCGGCGTCATCCTCTTCAATGCCGGCCGAGAGGCCTTCCAGGTGGCGCGCGGCGACCGCATCGCTCAGATGGTCATCCAGACGCTCCCCGAGGTCGTCCTCGAGCCCGCCGCCGACCTGGCGGCCAGCGCCCGCGGCAGCGGCGGCTTCGGCAGCACCGGAGTCCGGTGAAGACGCCACCAGGGCGGCGCCGTGGTGCCTTTGACGCAAGGAATGTGAGCGACCCATGATACGCAGTCTCGGACCGCTGATGCAGCAGACGACCCCGGTGGTGGAACTGGGGGGCCTCAAGCCGGCCCCGTCCAGGGTGCTGGCCGGGCTGGCCTGTCTGAACCCCAGCGGCAGTGTCAAGGACGTCATGGCCTGGTACATGCTTACCCAGGCCGAACGGCGCGGCGAGGCGCGTCCCGGGATGACCATCCTGGAGATGACCACCGGCAACACCGGCATCGCCTTCAGCATGCTCGCCGCCGCCGCCGGGTACCGCTTCACGGCGGTGATGCCCGAGCACATGAGCCTGGAGCGCCGGCAGATGATGCGGGCCTTCGGCGCCGAGGTGGTCCTCACCCCCGCCGCCGAGGATATGGCGGGCGCCCTGCGCCGCTATGAGGAACTCAAGGCCGACCTCGGCGAGCGCGCCTGGCTGCCGGACCAGTTCGGGAATGAGGACAACGTCCGCGCTCACTACGCCTACACCGGCGAGAGCCTGGCACGCCAGGTGAGCGGGCCGGTCGACTTCTTCGTCGCCGGCATGGGCACCGGCGGCACCTTCATCGGCGTCTCACAGCGCCTCCGGGAGCGCTTCCCGGGGTGTCGCATGATCGGCATCGAGCCGGCCGAGTCGGCGGTGCTGACCGGCGGCGCGGTCGGGCCGCATGGCATTCAGGGCATCGGCGAGGGCTTCGTCACCGAGATCATTCGGCGGCATCGTGCCGAGATCGACGCGGTGGTCACCGTCGCCACGGCCGAGGCCGAGGCCCAGGCACGCGACCTGGCCCTGCAGTGCGGCCTGCTCGCCGGGGTCTCCGCCGGCGCCAATGTGGCCGTGGCCATGCGCCTGGCCCGGCAGCACCCCGGCTGTACCGTCCTCACCCTCATCCCCGACCGCGGCGAGCGCTACCTGAACCAGGGCCTCTTCGGCTGCTCGGCGGCCGACTGCGGCCATTGCAGCCGGGGCTGATCGATCCCCGTCAAGACTTCGGCCGCCACCTCGACGCTCGGCGGCCGACTGCGACCTGTGCGACCGGCGCTGACAGACCGGAGGCCCCCTCCCCCGGCCGCCGTCATGCAGAGGCGGGCGGAAGGCGCGCCCCGGTCCCTGTCGCCCTCAGGTCAGCCGCAGGACGGCATACGGGCATTGCTCCGGCAGCGTGACGGTGACACGGTCGGCCTGGCGGGTGACCGCGGGGTCGCGTCCGGGTGTCAGGGGTGAGAAGGCCTGGACATGGCCGCCGGCAACCAGGCTGATGCTGTCGTCGGTACCGATCGGGTCCGCTCGAATGATGAGATTGACGCGCGAGCGGTGGTAGCGCATGGCGTCGAGTTCCTGATCGATCTGCGTATCGAACTCCGCGGCGAGGCAGTGGACGGTCAGCGCGCCGTCCGGCATGCGGTGGACCAGCGTCAGGAAGCCCTTGGCGGAGGTGATGGCGACCGGCAGGGCCACCGCATGCTGGCGGACCTTGACCAGCAGGTCGCCGGCGAAGGCCTCGGAGTCCTGGATGCGGCACGGGTTCCAGAGCACCCCGGTGGGCAGGGTCTGCCACGCCGGCTGGCCGGGGAAGGCAGGGAAAGGCGTCTTCATCCACTCGTCCGAGGTGAAGAAGGAATCGGGTACCGTGATGCGGTCGCCCCATGGCCTGCCGAGGGCGAAGGGCCCGGTCGCCAGGACGACACCGCCAGCGCGGATGAACGCCTGCAGGGCGTCCTGTTCCGCGGCGGTCAGCCTCAGAGCCGAGGGCAGGATCAGGAGCGGGCAGCGGGCGGGCGTGCTCGGCATCTGCGTTTCCACGACCGGCGTGATGCCGTTGCTGAAGAGCAGGGAGAGGGTGTCGGTGAAATCGCGGGTGACGCCGTTGAACAGGCTGCCGAAGGCGGTGTGGTTCCGGGTCTCGTAGGGGAAGAGCACGGCGACCTGAGCCGCGGGGTGGCCATTGAAGAGCTCCGGGTGGCTCTTCTCGAAGCCGAAAGCCGTGGTGGCCGGCGCGGCGTCATCCGGCAGCGTGGCCAGGATCCTGTCAGGCAGCCCGAGGCGTGCCTTCAGGGTCGAGAACCAGCAGGCCGCGCCGACCGTCTTGTTGACCGCCCAGACGACGCCGGCCGTCGCTTCGGTAAAGCCGTAGCCCTGTCCGACGCACTCGCTGCCCTTCTCGTCCGCCGCGCCGAGGTGATGCAGGGCTGAGATGATCCGGCTGGCGATCGACGGGCTCATGGTCTTGGGGTCGTGCCGGTAGGGCGGCGTATTGCCGCACAGTTCGAGGTGGACCAGGTTGCAGCCGGCGTTCATATCGCGGATGTCATGGGCCATCTGCGGCGCCGTGGCCGACGAGCTGTTGGAGCAGCAGCTCATCAGGGGGAAGGTCTCCGGCAGGACCGCCCGCAGGCGTGTGAAGTAGTGCGAGGCGGCCTCGAAGCGCATGTCGATCCACTCGAGCCAGGCCGGGTTGTCCCAGTTGGCCCAGAACGTCCGGTCGGTCGCTGCCGGCAACGCCATCCCCGTGCGGCGTCGGAACTTCTCTCGACAGGCGGTGCAGCCGCAACCCGGCCAGCGCATGTACTGCGAGATGTCGTCGCTCATCAGGCCATCGATGTCGGTGTCGCGGCGCAGCTCCTGGACATAGTCGAGATAGGCGTCGATGAACTCGTCGTTCTGGTAGCAGAACATCTCGGCGGTGTAGCCGGGGTGGAAGAGCACGGACCCGTCGCGGACATCGATTTCGCGCCAGGCGTTGAGCCTCCGACCCCGGTACTCCCAACTGGCGGCGGCACTCCAGGTCGGGGCAAAGGGCAGATGGGGGCCGGAGTGCAGCTTCACCGTCTGCATTTCGGCTCGGCTCTCGTAACGATGAATGAGGGTGGCGGAGTGGTGGTCAATCAGGCGGATCCCGCGGTCCTTGAGTTCTGCTCTGACCGTGGCCAGGTAGTCGTGCAAAACGGGGAAGATGGGCAGGAAGTCCCAGCGGAAGTGGGCGCCGAAGACACCGGCGGCATTGACATGCGCACTGGCCATGGCGTCGGCGCGCGTGCGGATCCGGTCGAGAGTATCCGGCGAGGGCCAGTCGAGGTCCTTCCAGGTGATCCACCAGCTCGCCATGCGAAGGTGTTCAGCGACCATGCCTGTCCCAGCCTCCGTACCGGTTCCGGCGGCGCGTCGTCTCATGCGCGGCGCGCCTGGCCTGGATGACTCGCGAAGCGCGAATGCTTCGCCCTCAATCCACGTGCGCCGCACGGCTGCGGCGCAAGGTTCGAGGCGCGTCGCTTCGCGCCGCTTGCTCCAAGGCTGACCAAGAGCAAGAGGCCGCAAGGCCCGCGCGTCGGAGCCCGAAGGGTGGCCCGTTCACGAGCCGCCATGCGGCGCGTGAAGAGGTCGGGTCAGAGCTTGCCGAGGCGCTTCAGCACCTGCAGGATATCCTCGTCGCTGCCGCGCTGCTTGGCGGCGCGCTTGGCCTCTTTCTCGAGGCTGACATCGAGGCGCGGCAGATCCACGTACTGCTCGAGGGATTTGCGGACCTTGACCTGGGCATGCTGCTCGTTGCGCTTGTTGAAGTCGTCCAGGAGCTCGGCCGGCTTGCGCGAGTAGAGCAGTCCGACCGTGATGAAGGGCGCCTCCAGCTCGGGATTCTCCACGACGCTGTAGATCGGCGCTACGTTCAGGTCGTTGAAGTACTGCAGGACGTCGTAGAACACCGTCGGGTCACCGCCGGACGGCACCTCGATCAGGAAGAGCGCCTCGATCGGGGTCTCGGGCGGCAGCAGCAGCGCGTTGGTGTTGGCCTCGAGCTGCTTGCCGAAGGGCGCACTCGGGTCGTAGTCGAAGTAGGTGAAGTGGTTGAAGTACGGCCGCGCCATGAAGAGACTGAAGTCCTCCGGGTCGATATGACCGTCCAGCAGGCGCAGGGTGTCGTTCTTGTCGGGGATGGCCAGGAAGACCTTGAGCGACTCGACCATCTGGGCGTTGAAGGCCTCCTCGGAGAGCCTCGACTCGAACTTCACGCGGTTGCTGAAGAGGAAGATGTTGCCGGTGTTGCCGCTGTC
>JAAYZO010000466.1 GCA_012514865.1 Lentisphaerota bacterium
CAACGCTCAACGCCGAAGCAGGCGGGGGACACGAGAGAATGAAGGGGCACGCCAGCCGCCCGCCGGGGGTTCACGGCCTGCGGGCTCCTGCGCGCCTGCCGACGGTTGCCCGTCAGGAGGCGCGCCCAGATGCCCTGGGGGGCCTCGTTCGGCTGATTGGCGCCGCGGTTGTCGTGTGCTCCGGGCGGCAGTACGTTGCGTCGGCAGAATGGGGATCATGCATGGCTACGACGATATGGATCATGGCAGGCGAGGAATCCGGGGACGCCTATGGAGCGCGGCTGGCGCAGGCGTTGCGGGCGGAGCGTCCGGGGCTGGTCGTCAAGGGCATGGGCGGGCGTGCCATGGCCGCGGCTGGCGTCGAGATCCTGTTGGATTCGAGCGAACTGGGCGTCGTCGGCCTGGTCGAGGTTCTGGGGCATCTCGGGACCTTCGTCCGTGCCCTGAAGGCGCTGTCGGAGCGGGCCGCGGCGGAGCGTCCGGCGGCGGTCGTACTGATCGACTAACCGGGTTTCAACCTGCGTCTGGCGCGGCGTCTGCACGCTGCGGGTGTGCCGGTCGTCTACTACATCAGTCCGCAGATCTGGGCCTGGAAGCGCGGTCGGCGGCACCAGATGGCGGCCTGGTGCCGGCGGCTGCTGTGCATTTTTCCCTTTGAGCCGGCACACTTTGCCGACACCACGCTCGATGTGCGTTTTGTCGGCCACCCGCTCTTGGAGAACCTGGCGGCCGAGCGCGATCCGTCGCTGGTTCGCGATCCGGATCTGGTGCTGCTTCTGCCGGGGAGTCGCCGCAGCGAGGTCGAGCGTCTCCTGCCCGACCTGGTGCGCACGGCGGCGGTGCTGCGGGAGCGCCACCCGGCGCTGCGTTTCGTCCTGCCGGCGCCGCGGGAGCGGGTGGCCGAGATCGCGAGGCAGTGCCTGGCGTGCGGGGGGCTGGCGGGCCTCGTCGATGTGCAGATTGACGTCGGCCGGACGCATCACTGGATGCAGCGCGCCGCGGCCGGCATCGCCGCCAGCGGCACGGTGACCATGGAAGCGGCGATTCTGGGTCTGCCGCTGGTCTCGGTGTACCGCCTGGCGCCGCTGACGCACGCGCTCGGCAGGCTGGTCCTGCGCGGTCTGCCGTACTTCACCATTGTCAACCTGGTAGCCGGTCGCGAGGTCTTTGCCGAGTTCCTGCAGGGTGAGGTCCGCGCGGAGCGCCTCGTGCCGGCCCTGGAGGCCATTCTGCCGGGTGGGTCGCGGCGTGGCGAGGTCGAGGCCGGGATGGCCGCGGCGGTGACGGCCCTGGGTGCCGCCACGGCGGTCAGCCGGACGGCGGCGCGGCTGGTCCTCGAGGTGGCCGGGGAGGCGCCTTCCTTGTAGCGATTGCTTTCGGGGGTCGCGGTGGTATCCTATGGCGCAGGTGACGTGGACGTGTTCTGAGGGTGCCGTCGCCCGAGCGGCAGGGCTCCGGGGGGCGTCATGCAGAGGCGACCGACAGCGAGTATGTGTGCCACGAAAGCAGCGATTCGCGCGGCCCTCTGCGGTCGCCACCTCGACGACCTGCGGCGGCGTCTGAAGGGCCTGCCGATCGAGGTTGTCACCGAGGCGCCGGACATCGTCCTCTGCTACGGCGGCGACGGGTCGCTGCTGGGTGCCGAGCGGGTCTGGCCGGGCGTGCCGAAGTGCCCGATCCGGGATGTGCGCCGCAACCCGAAATGCCCGGTGCACGGCGAGGAGCAGGTCCTGGCGATGCTGGTTCAGGGCGAGCTGCGCGCCTCGTCGCTGCTGCGGCTGCAGGCCGAGGCGCCCGACGGGACGTGCCTGCACGCGATCAACGACGTCGCCATCGCCAAGCAGAACGCCGCCAGTGCCGTGCGCACGCGGGTGTGGCTGGGCGATGAGCTTTTTCAGCCGCAGAACATCGGTGACGGGCTGCTGGTGGCGACGCCGTTCGGCAGCACCGGCTACTACCAGAGCATCACGCGGGGCTTCTTCCGGACCGGTATTGGCCTGGCGTTCAACAACTCGATGACCTGGCAGGGCTACATCGTGATGCCGGCGGAGACCCTGATTCGAGTGGAGATCCTGCGCGGGCCGGCCCTGCTGCTGGTCGACAACGACCCCATGCGGATCTGCCTGCAGGACGGCGACCGGCTGACCATCCGTCGCGGTGAGGGCACCACGACGGTCTATGGCATGGATATCTTCCGCTGTCGGGACTGCTATCGGCTCCGCCAGGATGGCGTCTGAGCCGAACCGGCGGCGCGGCCGCGGGCGGGGCGCCGGCGGCGCGGTCTGGGGCGTCGAACAAGGATGACGGTCATGGTTCGCAGTGCGGTGGTCTTCGGGCTCGCCTATCTGGTGGGCAGTGTGCCGTGGGGCCTCCTCATCGGCAAGTTCAACGGGCTGGACATACGCTATCACGGCAGCGGGAACATCGGCGCCACGAACGTCCGGCGTGTGCTTGGCCGCGACTGGGGAGCGGCCTGTTTTGTCCTAGACTTTCTGAAAGGCCTGGTGGCTGTCTGGGTGGTCGGCGTGCACATCGGCGCGGAGTTCTCGCTGTCGCCCGAGTTTGGCAAGATCCTGGCGGCGGGCGGGGCGGTGGCGGGTCATGTCTGGCCGCTGTGGCTGGGCTTCAAGGGCGGCAAGGGCGTGGCGACGACGCTGGGGGCGCTGGTGGCGGTCTCCTGGCTGGCGGTGCTGATTGCGCTGGTGACCTGGGTGCTGTGTTTCCTGGTGACGCGCTATGTCTCGGTGGCCAGTCTGGGCGCGGCGGCGATGCTGCCGGTTGGGTATGTCATCTCGGGTCTGGTGCGCGATCACCGTGTGGTGACGCCCTCGCTGCTCCTGCTGACCGTCCTGGCCGCGGTGATCATCTACCGTCACCGGTCGAACATCGAACGTCTTCGCGCCGGCAACGAATTCCGCTTTGGAACGGCGAGGTGATTTCGGACCATGGTTGCGGCAGTTCTCAGTGATGGCGGTTGGGGCACGGCCCTGGCCCTGACGCTTCTCGGCAATGGCCACCGCGTGACGCTGTGGGGGCCTTTTGCCGACAACATCGCGGCGATGCGTCAGGCGCGTGAGAACGCCCGATTTCTGCCGGGAGTCGCCTTACCGGCCTCGTTGGCTCTGAGCGGCGATCTGGCCGAGGCGGTTGCCGGGGCCGACCTGCTCGTGCTGGCGGCGCCGGCGCAGTACGCGCGGTCGCTGCTGGAGCGCCTGCGCGACCTGCCTCTGGCGTCACAGCCGCTGCTGGTCAATGTCGCCAAGGGCATCGAGGTGGGCAGCCTGCTCAGGATGAGCGAGCTGGCGCGTGCGGTCCTGGGGCCGCTGCGGTATGCTGTGCTGTCGGGTCCGAGTCACGCCGAGGAAGTCGCGCGCGGCATCCCGACGGCGGTGGTGGCGGCCTCGGCCGAGGCGGCGGTGTCGCAGGCGGTACAGGCGGCCTTCATGAGCGACGTGTTCCGGGTCTACACCTCCGACGACGTCGTTGGAGTCGAGCTGGGCGGCGCGCTGAAGAATGTCCTGGCCCTGGCGGCAGGGGTCTGCGACGGCATGGGCTTCGGCGACAACACCAAGGCGGCGCTGATGACCCGCGGCATTGTCGAGATGGCGCGCCTCGGGGCTGCCTTCGGGGGGCGCCCGGAGACCTTCAGCGGTCTCAGCGGCATGGGCGATCTGATTGTCACCTGCACCAGCCGTCACAGCCGCAACCGCCACGTCGGCGAGGAACTCGGACGCGGTGCCAGGCTTGAGGAGATCACCCGTGCCATGGGCGGCAAGGTGGCCGAGGGTGTTGCCACCGCCGACAGTGCCTACGGCCTGGCCCGCCGGGCCGGTGTCGAAACGCCGATCATCGACCAGGTCCACGCCGGACTCTACGAGGGCCGCGACCCGCGCACGGCCGTGCGCGAGCTGATGACCCGCGATGCCAAGCCCGAGCGGCTCTGAGGCGGTCCGACGGCGGTGCGCGGCCGGCCGCGCGCGGTTTCCTGTCTGCGGGGGACTCAGCAGTGTTCAGCATGACGTCCATGGTTTCCGGGGGGCGCCGGTCCGGCCTGTGGCTGGCGTGTCTCGTCGGGTCGATGGGGCTGGCCCTGTCGGTGCCGCCTGCCGTCGCGGCACCGGACCTCGCGCCGGCCGCGGCGGTCTCGGCCGCGCCCGCGGCGAGCGCCGCGGCACCGGTCGAAGGCGTCGCACCGGCGGCGCCGGCGCGACCGGGCGCCATCGCGGTCGACGCTTCGAACCGGTCGCTGTCCTTCGCCGCCGTGATCAACCTGGCCGAGGGTCCCATCGAGGTGGTCATCGCCACGCCGAAGGGCCGTCTACACGAGGCGCTTCTGCGCGCCGAGGTCAATCCCCTGATGCTGCAGGCGTCGCTCTACGCCCTGGGCCTGAACAACGGCCCACGGCTCCTGGACTCGACCGGCCGGCGCGGCGATCTGGTGGATATCGACATCGAGTATGTCAATGCCGCCGGGACAGTCGTTCGTGAGCCGGTCGAGGCGTGGATACGTGACACGCGCACCGGCGAGCGTCCCCAGCGCATCGGGTGGGTCTTCGTCGGGTCGGTGATGCGCGATGGGCTCTTCCTGGCTGAGGAAGAGGGCAACATCTGCATCAACTACTCGGTGGGCAGCACCATCCTGGACTGCCCCGATCCGCAGAGTCTGGACGACACCCTGCACGTCGTCGAGCCCCGTCAGGGCGCGCCGGGCCTGGGGGGCGCCGTGCGGGTCATCCTGACGGCGCGGAGGGCCTCGCCATGACGGCCCTGCGTGTCCATGGCGGGCGGCCGCTGTGCGGCACCCTGGAGGCCGCCGGCAACAAGAATGCCGCCCTGCCGCTCCTGGCCGCGGCGCTGCTGACCGACGAGCCGGTGCGTCTGGAGAACGTCCCGGACATCGGCGACGTGCGGGTGCTTCTGGAGCTGATCACGGCGGCCGGGGTCAGCGTCTCCTGGGAGCCGACGCGGCGGACGGTCGAGGTGCAGGCCCGCCAGGTCTCCAGCCGAGAGCTGCCGGCGGCGCTGTACGGGCGTCTGCGTGCCGGTGTCCTGCTGGCGGCGCCGCTGCTGGTGCGCGTCGGCGAGGCGGTGATGGCCCCGCCCGGGGGCGATGTCATCGGCCGGCGTCGTCTGGATGCCCACCTCGAGGGCCTCGAGGCGCTCGGGGTCCAGGTCGACCTCGGCGAGCGTCTGCGTTTCCGGGCGCCGCGCGGCCTGCGTGGCGCGGACATCTTCCTGCCCGAGGCGAGCGTCACGGCCACCGAGCAGGTCCTGATGGCCGCGGTGCTGGCGCGGGGCACGACGCGGATTCACAATGCGGCCTGCGAGCCGCACGTCCAGGACGTGGCGCGTCTGCTGGTGGCGATGGGGGCACGGATCGAGGGGATCGGGAGTAACACCCTGGCTATCACCGGCGTTGAGCGTCTGCACGGGGCCTCCTACCGCATCGGCTCGGACTTCTGCGAGGCGGCCAGCTTCCTGGCCCTGGCGGCGGCGACCGGCGGCGATGTGACCGTGCGCGGGGTCGAGCCCGAGCACTACCGCATGATCGGCCGGACCCTCCGGCGCCTCGGCGTGGTCCTGGAGGCGGGGCCGGACTGGCTGCGGGTCGGCCCCGAGCAGCCGCGACGGGTCGTGCCCGAGCGCGCCGGCGGCATGCCGGTGATCGACGATGGCATCTGGCCGCAGTTCCCCTCGGACCTGATGAGCGTCACCATCGTCCTGGCCACACAGGTCAGCGGCACCGTCCTCTTCTTCGAGAAGCTCTACGAGAGCCGCATGGCCTTCGTCGACCGCCTGGTGGCCATGGGCGCCAACGCCGTGATCTGCGATCCGCACCGGGCCGTGATCAGCGGCCCGAGCACCCTGCATGGGATGGTCCTGCAGAGCCCGGACATCCGTGCTGGCATTGCCCTCCTGGGCGCGGCCCTCTGTGCCCGCGGCGAGAGCCTGATCCGGAATGCCGAGTCGATCGACCGCGGCTATGCCGACATCACCGGGATCCTGCAGAGCCTGGGTGCCGATGTCGAGCGCACGAGCGGCTGAGCGGCCGCCGCCGGCTCCGGGGTGGGCAAGGGACTCAAGGGACTCAAGGGACTCCCGCCGGCGCTACGCACGATCCGGCGCCCGGGAGGTCCACGGACGGCGCCGTGGTGCTGTGCCCGGGGAGGTCCACGGACGGCGCCTTGGACCGGCCTGCCCGGCGCCGCGGGACGGCGCCGGGGGTCGCGAGGCGTGGTGCCGTTCAGCGCGCCGGTGCCGGCTGGGCCTCTTTGCCGATCGGGTTGAGTTCGGCGTGGTCGAAGCGCACCCGTGTCTTCCAGCCCTTGCCGTCGAGGCGGACCTCCTTGATGAACCAGAGGTCGTTGTCGTGCTTCTTGGCGCCCTTCAGCTCGAGGGTCCGCCAGGGCTCGCTGGCGCCGGTCTCGTACCACTGGGCCTTGAGCGGGTAGCCGTGGCTACCGCTGAACCAGACGCGGACCACGCCGCGGCCCTGCGGGTGGGCGAGTTCCATGACCCGGCACGGGCGCCGCAGGTAGGTCTCGCCGGGGAGTTCGCGCTTGAAGTCCCAGTAGATGAAGGCAAAGGTGAGGTCTTCGGGCTGGATGCCGAACTCGAACAGCCCGGGTGGCGTCTCCTTCTCGGGCAGGTCGACGCGGGTCTGCGCCGGCATGGCGTCGCCATGGCGCTGTTCGAGGCCGTAGACGTTGTGGTCGTTAAGGACGAGCTGGGCGTGCAGGGAGTCGGGTGCGAAGGTCATGCGCAGGCGGATGGTGCCGCGGCGCTGGCCGTGCTGGTCCGAGACGTACTGCACCGAGCCGGTGGCCTCGCCCCAGGCCTCCTGCCGGAAGGGCCGCCGGACCTCGCGCAGGAAGTCCTCGGCGGGGAGTTCCGCAACGATGTCCTCGTCCTCGTCGGCGTCCTCAGCCAGGGCCGGCCAGGACGACACCAGACCCAGGCAGAGGGCCGCCACGAAGGCGATGCCGCGACGGCACGTACGGTTCCGGATGGTCATGGGCGCGCGTCCTGCTTCGTGCGGAGTCACTCCTCCTCGATGCCTTGAGGGAAGTACTCCATGTCATTGGTCACCAGAATCTGGTCGAAGCGCACGCCGTCTTCGCGGTTGAGCAGGAAGAGGGTGTGGGTACCGGGCTCCAGGGCGAAGGTGCCCGGTGCCTCGAGCCAGTGCCAGGCGTTGTAGGTGCCGTCATTGCCGACTGTCAGCGGCTTGCCGTCTTCGCCCAGGCGCACGTACACTGTATTGCCGCAGGAGCCATCCCACCAGGCGCGGACCCAGATCTTGCAGGTCACCGGCGCCGTGACGCTGAGTTCGAAGGCGGCGCCGCCGTACTTCATGTCCGGGGTGCCGTCTTCGGGCGGAGTGCCCTTGCCATCGAGGATCTGCAGGACTGTGCCCTTGGCCGACTGGCCGTCCGGGGCGCGCTCCATGGGCGCGGTCACGGTCTTGGCATCGGCGGCGGCATTGATGACGCGGAAGAAATCGTTGCGAGTGCCGGCCAGGGCTGCGGCCACGGCGTTGGTGGCGGCGGGAGCCTCGGGCGTGGCGGCGGCCTCGGTGCGCGCCGGACGCGGCCGGGCGGCGCTGGCCTCGCGGCTGAGGGCGTCGCGGCTGGGCAGGGTCACGAGCAGGCCGGCGGCGACCACGGCCAGGACGCCGGCGAGGATGACGCGGCGCCAGCCGAGGGCGAAGGTCCCCGGCGTTGCGGCTTCGGCGGCTCCGAACGCCGCCGCCAGGGCCAGGGTGAGGAACCAGGCCGGTCCGCGCACGAAGGGATCCGAGATCAGGAGCGCGCCGAGGTAGAAGGCGAGGGCGGTAGCGCCGGCCAGGGCCCAGGCGTCACGGCGGCCGGCCGAGAGGAAGCGCTCGATGGCGCCCGTCAGGCCGACGATGAGGACCAGTATCAGGGCCAGGCCGGCCGGGTAGCCGGCCGTCGACAGGAGGATGCCCAGGCCGGACTGGGTGTCGGTCTCGATGTCGTTGACATTCGGGTTGGGCAGCTCGCCGTAGGCGCGGCCGATGTACTTCTGGTAGGTGCCCAGGCCGACGCCCGTCCACGGCCGCCGGGCCGCCAGACGCAGCGCCGCCAGGGCGTCGACGTGGCAGGACTTCAGCTCGGCCGTGCCCGGCTTCACCGGCAGGAGCGTCCCCGCCAGGGCCGGCAGGCGGCCGAGGCCGGCCAGGACCGCCAGGGCCACCGCCAGGACCACCACCGTGCGGCTGAGGCCGCCCGCCTGACGCAGCAGGCTGGCCACCACGAGGAGCAGGGCCGTCGACAGGAGCAGGTAGCCGTGCGGTATGGTCACCAGCACCAGCACCGTGCCGAGGCCGGTCACCCCCCGCCGCCACCACGAGGTGCCCGCCCAGGTCGACCAGAGAGGCTGCGCCAGAAGCAGGCCGCCGCCCAGGAACAGGCTCAGCGAGACGCGGCTGCGGAAGAGGCCGGTGAAGGCGCCGCCGATGCCCCAGGGGAGGGCCATGACATCGGCCGGCGGCAGGACCGCAGCGAAGCCGTGAGTGCGGCCCTGCAGGGCGGCCACCAGGACATTCAGGGCCAGCATCGCGGTCAGGGCCAGGCCGGCCCAGGTGGGGCGTTCGCGCAGGAGCAGGGCCCAGACCAGGAAGCCGCAGAAGAGCTGCTGGAAGCGCTGGATGCCCTCGCTGGCGGCGCCGGTGCCGCCGCGGGCCGCCAGGCTGGCGACGAAGAGCAGGACGAGGGCCAGGGCCAGGAGACGCGGGTAGCGGTACGTCACGCCGCGACGGAACTGATCCCAGAGCAGGCCCAGGAAGGCCAGGCCCATGGCGACATCGGAGACACCGAGTCGGCCCCCCAGGACCGGGAAGCGGAGCTGCGTGGCCATGCAGAGGGCCGCCACTGCCGCCAGCGCGGCGACCCAGGCCGGCAGGCGTGATGCCGCCGCGACGACGCTCTCTTCGTGGACACTCTGGGGATCTGCTGTGCTCGCCATGCTGTGCACCCGTTGCCTCGGTTCATCACGTCACAGCGCCGTCGGTTCGGCGACGCCCACTCCGTCGACACATACATAACAGCAACGCGCGGGGTGGCGATCCTATTGGGCGGGCGCCGGGTGGCGGCGGCGGCGGCGTCCGCCGCGGCGGCGGATTCGTTGCGGCGGCGGTGCGCTCGGGATGGCGCGGCGCTCCGGCGGCGGTACATTAGCGTATCACGGAAGGGACCTGGCATGGCAGGCAGAGACCGCCGGTTTACCTACGAGCAGCTCGATATCCTCAACCGCGTTGCGGTGCACCTGGCTGAGGCGACCCGTCTGCGCGAGGCTCTGACGGTGGTACTGGACACCCTCTGTGCCGAGGCGGGTATGGCGCGCGGGGTGATCACCCTGATGGCGCCCCAGGGTGACGAGGTCAGCGCCGCCATCAGTGCCGGCGGTGTCAGTCAGGCGTATCTGGAGAAGATGCGTTACAAGGCTGGCGAGGGGATCACCGGCGAGGTCTTTGCCACCGGTCAGCCGATCTACCTGCCGCAGGTGCGCTCGGCCGAACACTACCTGGACCGCAGCGGCATGCGTCGCGGCCTGGACGGCTCGCGCCTGGCCTTCTTCTGTGTGCCGATAATGCATCGCGGCGCCGCCATCGGGACACTCTCGGTGGACATGACCTCCGAATCCTCGGCGACGCATGCGCGCGAAATGGCCTTCCTGGTCGAGCTGGCGCGTCTGGTGGCGCCGTTTGTTCAGCGCTGTCTTCTCGAGGAGCGCCTCGAGGTCTTCCAGCGTGAGAAGCTGCCCGGCGGGGCCTTTGGCAAGCTGATCGGCAAGAGCGCGCCGCTGCGGGAGATTCAGACCCTGATCATGCGTCTGGCCGACGCCCGCACGACGGTGCTGATCACCGGCGAGACCGGGGTCGGTAAGGGCGTTGTCGCCGAGTTGATCCACCGCCTTGGCGCGAGCCGCCGTCAGCCCTTCGTCGAGGTCAACTGCGGGGCCATCCCGGAGAGCCTGATCGAGAGCGAGCTGTTCGGCCACGAGAAGGGCGCCTTCACCGGCGCCACGCAGCGCCGCATCGGCATCCTGGAGCGGGCTCAGGCCGGGACGGTCTTTCTCGACGAGATCGGCGACCTGCCCCTGACGGCCCAGACGCGGCTCCTGCGCGTCCTGCAGAACCGCGAGTTCGAGCGCGTCGGCGGGTCGGAGACCCTGCGCACGGCGGCGCGTATCCTGGCGGCGACCAATCGCAACCTCGAGGAGTCCATCCTGCAGGGTACCTTCCGCAGCGACCTGTTCTACCGCCTCAATGTCTTTCCGCTGCATGTGCCGGCCCTGCGTGAGCGCGGCAAAGCCGACATCATGCTCCTGGTCGATCACTTCATCCAGCAGTTCTCGGCCGAGATGAGCAAGGAGGTCAACCGCATCGACACGCCGGCCATCGACATGCTGACGGCGTACCACTGGCCCGGGAATGTCCGCGAGCTGGAGAATGTCATCGAGCGGGCGGTGCTGCTGGCCGACGGCAGCGTCATCCATGGCCACCACCTGCCGCCGTCGCTGCAGATGAACCGCTACGCGCCGCGTCGCGAGGACCTCGGCGACTTCGCGCTGCGGGTGCGCAACTTCGAGGTCGAGCTGATCACCGAGGCCCTCAAGGACAGCAGTGGCAACCAGACGGCGGCGGCGCGGCGGCTGGGCATCAGCAAGCGCATGATCCAGTACAAGATTGCGAAGTACGGCCTCGACTACCGGCGCTTCCGCAGCGGTCCCGCGTGAGGGTGTGGGGCGGTCCGGGCAGGCCGTCCGGCGGCAAAAACACATCGCCGGGCCGCGCTCGGGTTTGACAGTTTGTCCGGGTCCGGTAAAGTATGGGCGTTTTCAGGCTCGGGTGGCGGAATTGGCAGACGCGCTAGGTTGAGGGCCTAGTGGGGCAACCCGTGCGGGTTCGAATCCCGCCTCGAGTACCACATGCTTCCGTGTTCAGACGCCGGCACCCGTTGCCGGCGTCGGCGTCTTCGGGGTCGACGTCGGGGGCGCCCCGGGAGCCACGGCGGCGGTTGCGGCCGGCGCCGGGCAGGGCGACTTCCGCGGAGCGACGGGCATGGCGCTGTCGACCACAACGCGCACCCCTCCCACGAGCCTGCCGGCGGGCGTCCGGCGGGTTTCGCCGATGTGTCGTGCTTTCACCCTCCTCGAGGTGATCATCGCCTCGGGCATCCTGGTCCTGGCGGTGGCCATGAGCGTCGGCATTGTCGGCGCCGCCCGCGCCCGCATCCTCCGCGCCGAATCGCGTTGGGGCCGTCAGCACCTCCTCTCGCAGGCCGCCGAGTTCTACCTCCTGGCCGGGCCGGCTGCGGTGCCGCCGCCAGGACTCCTGCCGGAGGGCTTCTCCTGCGACATGACCCTCAGCCGCGTCGAGGACCTCTCCGATGCCGCCCTCGAGCCCCAGGACGGCTGGGTCCTGGGGCGTTTCGACATCCGTGTGTATGACACCGCCGGCGATCTGCTCTCGGAGTGCCAGGTCGAGAAGGTGGTGCGTGAGGAGGACTGCGACTAGTGCCCCGGGTACGACACAGCGAGTCGGGTCCGATGGCCGCCAGGGTGGCGCGGTTCACCCTGCTCGAGGTCATCATTGCGGTGACCCTGCTCCTGCTGGTGGTCACCGGTATGCTCGGCTTCGGCCGCGAGATCACGCGCAGTTGGGAGAAACTCCGGGCTGAGCACGGGCGTTTCCGCGACCTGCTGGTGCTGGACCGCGCCCTCGACGGCCTGCTGAGCAACGCGGTGCCCTTCACCTGGCCGGACAGCGAGGGCGAGTCGCGGCAGTTCTTCTTCGGCGAGAGCGACTACGTCCGCCTGGCCTGCCTGCGGCCGGTGACGCAGGTCGAGGACGGCGCCCTGCGTTTTGCCGAGATCCTCCTGGACGACGGCCGCCTCATGGTGGTCTCGACCGCCCATCCCTGGCGCGATCCGTCGGACGCCGACGAGCGCAGCCGCACGACGGTCCTGGCCACCGGCGTCGAGCGCCTGGAGTTCTCCTATGCCGACTGGGCCGGCGATGATGAAGCGGACTGGGATGCCGGGCTGATCTGGGTCGACGAGTGGGACCCGGAGCGCACCGAGATGCCGCTGGCGATCCTGCTGACGGTGCAGTGGCGGGATGGCCGTGTCGAGTCCTGGCTGCGGCGGACTGCCGCAGGCTATCGAGAACGGTGGGGCAAATGGCAGCCGGCACGCGACAATCCTTAGCCAGGATCCCTCACGACGCCCGACGTGTCGCCTGTGGTCCACGTGCGCCGCACGACGCGGCGGCGCGGGTCTCGCCGTGCGTCGCCGCGCGCCGCGCGCTCGAGGCGAGCCCTGAGCACGGGGCCGCCCGAGCCTCGCGGCGGGGTCGGACCGGAAGGCGGTCGCGGGGCATGGCCCTGGTGGTGGTCATGGGCACGGCCGCCGTGGCGGCGGTCATGGCTGCCCATGTCATGCTGCTCAGTGAGACGGTCGCCCGCGAGGCGGCGGTGGCGTCCGAGCGGCAGGCCCTGCGCTACGAGATCGAGGGCGCCGCCGACCGCGCCTTCTGGATGCACCTGGTCGACCGCCGCCTCTATGCCGACCGCAGCCTCGGCGTGCAGTCGCTGGAGCGCGAGGGGGTCGAGGAGGAGCCCTGGATGCTCGACGGCCGTCCGCACCGCCTCGTGGGCACGGCCTCGACCGTGCGCCTCAGCGATGCCCTGCAGGGCATCAGTTTTGCCGGGCCGCAGCCGGCCCAGGAGCTGCGCGAGCTGGCCGACCCCGCCGACACCGAGCGGCAGGAGGCCGTCGATATCTTCCTCGATGTGGCGGCCGACTATGTCGATGCCGACGACCTGACTCACCTGCATGGCCTTGAACGCGACGGCTATGCCGACGCCGGTCTGGCCGGGCTGCCCCGCGATGCACCCATCGAATTCCGTGAGGAGGTCTATTGGCTGCCGGGCTGGCAGGACGTCCTCTACGGCCCGGTGCAGGTCATCCCGCCGCCGGGCATCGCCCCGGCCCAGGCCGGCCGCGGCAGTGCCCTGCCGCCGTTCTTCTCGAGCGCTCCCGGTGTCCTGCAGCAGCGCGGCGGCTTCGACCCGGCCGAGCTGGCCATGGTGCTCGAGGCCCGCCAGCTCTGGCAGGAGCAGGGCGTGCCGTTGGATCAGAGCCTCGACGCGGCCCTCGTCGGCCGCATCAAGGCGCGCTTCTCGCTGACCGAGTCGCCGGTGGCGACGATCGAGGTCGAGGCGGTGGCCGCCTCGGGCGTCAGCCGGCGGCTCTCGGTCACCCGCTGTGTCGACCTGCGCCGTGCCGACGCCTATGCCGACGGCTCCCGGCAGTCGTGGGCCCTGTGGCGGCGGCAGTGGGACTGAGCGGCCGCGGCGGGGGGCTTGTCTTTGCCTGCCGCGGCAATACGTTGAGCGGGTTGCGGCGCCAGGCCGGCTCGGCACGGCCGTAGCGTCAGTGTACACGGACTCCGGACCGTGCGTGCGGTCCGGTCGGAGGTTATTTGTGCTTCTGGATGCCTTGCAGAGAGTGGGACATATCGTCCTGCACGGCCTGTCTGCGGTGGGCCGCATGGGCCTGTTCCTGCTGCAGATTGTGGTCTGCGCCCTGACCCCGCCCTGGAAGGGCCGCCTGGTCCTGAACCGCATCGTCTTCATCGGCACGCAGTCGGTGCTGGTGATTGCGCTGACCGGCGGCTTCACGGGGATGGTCCTGGCGCTGCAGGGCTACCACGCCCTGAGCCGGTTCGGTTCGGATGCCTTTCTCGGGCCGCTGGTGGCGATGTCGCTGGTTCGCGAGCTGGGTCCGGTGGTGGCGGCGCTGATGGTGACCGGTCGGGCCGGCTCGGCGATCACCGCCGAGATCGGCATCATGCGCATCAGCGAGCAGCTCGACGCCATGGAGCTGATGGGGCTGAATCCCTTCCGCTATGTCGTCGTGCCCAATCTCCTGGCCGCCATGATCGCCATGCCGCTGCTCACCGCGATGTTCGACGTCATCGGCATCTGGGGCGGCTACCTGATCGGCGTGAAGACCCTGGGCATGAGCGGCGGCACCTACCTGGCCGAGGTGGCGCAGTACCTGGAGTGGAGCGACATCTCCGGCGGCATCTGGAAATCCCTGACCTTCGGGGTGATCATCTGCTGGGTGTCGTGCTACAAGGGCTGGCATGCCGGCTTCGGCGCCGAGGGCGTCAGCCGCGCCACCACCCAGGCGGTCGTGCTCGCCTCGGTGCTGATCCTGGTGTGGGACTACTTCATGACCTCGGTGCTGTTCTGATGGACGCCATGATCCGCGTGGTCGATGTGCATAAGGCCTTTGACGAGGTCCCGGTGCTGGACGGCGTCTCGTTCAGCATTCCCAAGGGCCGTTTTGCGGCGCTGATCGGTCGCAGCGGCCATGGCAAGAGCGTGCTGCTGCGCCACCTGGCCGGCCTCGTCCGGCCTGACCGCGGCCAGGTCTTCGTCGACGGCGAGGACCTCGCCCACCTCGGCGGGCGCGCCCTGCGACGGCTGCGGCGGCGCTTCGGTTTCGTCTTCCAGGGCGGTGCCCTGTTCGACTCCATGACGGTCCTGGACAACGTCGCCTTCCCTCTGCGCGAGTGCCTGCGCCTGCCCGAGCGCTCGGTGCGCGAGCGCGTCGCCACGGCCCTGGCGCAGGTGGGCCTCAGCGGCTCCGAAGCGAAGCTCCCGGCGCAGATCAGCGGCGGCATGGGCAAGCGCGTGGCGCTGGCGCGGGCGCTGGTCCTGGAGCCGGAGATCCTCTTCTTCGACGAACCGACCACCGGCCTGGACCCCATCACCGCGCAGTCGATCCTCGACCTCATCGCGCGCTGCCAGCGTGAGCTGGGCTTCACCGGGGTCATGGTCAGCCACCAGATTCCGCGTGTCTTCGATATCACCCAGCAGGTGCTCGTCCTGCATCGCGGCCAGGTCCGCTTCGACGGAACGCCCGAGCAGCTCCGCGTGTCCACCGATGAGGTGATCCTGGGTCTGCTCGGCGCCGAGGACGCGGCGGGGTCGAACGGGCGCATTCGGAATGGTTTGGAGACGTGATTATGAGGCATCGTCGTCTGGTCGAGATTCTCGTCGGCATCTTCGTCGTGGCGGGTGTGCTGGCCCTGGCCCACCTCTCCATCGGCCTGGCCCGGCGCGAGGTCGTGCGCGGCCAGGGCTATACGGTCAAGGCGATCTTCAGTGACGTCGGCGGCCTGCGCACCGGCGCCTCGGTGACGGTGGCCGGCGTCGAGATCGGCCGCGTCGCGCGCATTGCCCTGACCGACTACCAGGGCGAGGTGCTGATGTCGATCGACGGCAGCGTCAAGCTCCAGGCCGACTCGATCGCCTCGATTCGCACGCGCGGCCTCATCGGCGAGAAGCTCATCGCGATCAGCCCCGGCGGCGATGACGAGCTCCTGGTCGACGGCGGGGCCATCGTCGAGACCGAGCCGGCGGTCGATCTCGAGCAGATGATCTCGAAGTTCGTTTTCGGCAAGAAAGACTGACGGCGGCGCGGCCGCCGAGGAGGCCCTGATCATGATGAGCTGCAGACATGTCCTCCCCGTCCTGACGCTGGCCCTGCTGGCCGGCCTGGGCGGCACCGCGCGCGGCGCCGAGGCCGACCCGGCCCTGGCCCGGGCGCAGATCCGCGAGACCTCGGAGAAGGTCCTCGAGATCTTCCGCACCCGCGAGCTGTTTGCCCCCGAGGCCAGCGACCGCCTCCTGGCCGAGCTGCGGGCCGTCCTCGACCAGCGTTTCGACTGGCCGACGATGGCGCGCTGGGTCCTCGGCCGGAAACGCCCGCTGTTCGACGAGGCGCAGACCGGCGAGTTCGCCGACCTGTTCAGCCAGTATGTCGTCCTCTACTACCTCACTCAGGTCGAACAGCAGATTGTCACTGGCGACCCCGATCAGGTCAACCAGGTCCGCATCGACTACCGCGATGGCACCAGCCAGGCCGACGGCAGCGTCGCCCTGGAGGTGATCTTCACGACCCCGAAGGGCACCACGGTACAGACCGGCTATACCCTGGTATTCGACGCGGCCGGCGCTGCCTGGCGGGTGCGGAACTTCAGCGTCGAGGGCGTCAGCCTGGTGCGCAACTGGCGCAACGAGCTGGCATCGGCCAGGAGCCGCGAGCAGATCATGGAGCTGATGACACGCAAGGTCGACGAGCTGCGTGCCCGCCGCGCCGCCGCACCGGCCGCGAAGCCTTGAGAGGAGCAGGGGCCATGACCATGTCCTGTGCAGGTTCTTCCCGGCGCTCGCGGCCGTTCCGGCGGATCCTGGCGGTGTGCCTGCTGCCGGTCCTCGCCCTGGTGGCCGGCGCCCAGACCGATGAGTTCGCCGGCTTCGACGAGGCCGACGAGGGCAGCGCCATCCGCGACCCCGTCGCGCCCGTCAACCGCGGCATCTATGTCGTCAACGACACGCTCTACTTCTGGATCGTGAAGCCCCTGGCTACGGGCTATGCCAAGGTCCTCCCCGAAGGCATTCGCGACGGCGTCGGCAATGTCTTCGACAACCTCGGCATGCCGCGCCGCGGCGTCAACTGCCTCCTGCAGGGCAATCTGGCCGGCCTGGGCGATGAGCTGGGGCGCTTCCTGATCAACTCGACCGTCGGCGTGCTGGGCTTCTGTGATGTGGCGGCCAGGCACTGCGGCCTGGAGGCCCACCCCGAGGACTTCGGCCAGACGCTCGGCGTCTATGGCGTCGGCGACGGCCTCTACCTCACCCTGCCCATCTTCGGGCCGTCCAATCCGCGCGATACGGTCGGGCTGGTGGCGGATACCTTCCTCGACCCCGTGAACTACGTGGTGCAGGACCTGCCCCTGCGCCTCGGCATCCGTGCCGGCGACCGGGTCAACCACACCTCCCTGCATCTCGGCGACTACGAGATGAGCAAGGAGACGGCCCTGGACCACTACGTCTGGCTGCGCGAGAGCTACACGCAGTACCGCGACGAGCAGATCCGTCGGCGCTGAACGGCGCGACCGCCCGCGGCGCCGCAGGGCTGTTTGAAAGTCCGGTTCTGGCACCCCTTCAGGGTGCGTGGTGTGTGGGTTCGCGGTTCCGGGGGTCGTGCTGCGCGCGACCCCCGGCTACGATCTGGCACCCCTCCAGGGTGACCAGGTGAGCGCAGACGCGATCTTCGATCAGCCCTGGGGGCGGCGTTCAGCGTTGGCAAATGCCATGCGAATGCGCTACGTTGTTCCCTCTGACGCGCGGGCTCGCCGCGGGACCGGATCGGCCTGGTGAGAGTTGCGCGTCAGGGCATCCATGACCACCTTCACCGGAACATCTGCCATCGCGCTGACCTGGGGCACGGCCGGGGCCTGCCGCGGCGTCTTCGTCGAGCGCGTCCGCGACCGCTGCCGGGTGGTGCGCTCCTGGGAGGGCGCCACCTCAGCGGAGCGCAGCCTCGCCGAGGTCCTCGCCGAAGGCCTGCGCGCGCTCGCGCCGACCAGCAGCACCGTTGTGGTTGCCGGCAGTGTCGATTTCGGCAGCGGTTTTGTCGATGTCGAGATGCCGGTGCTGCGTCCGGACGAGCTGCGCAGCGCCCTTGTCTTCGAGCTTCGGCGCTGTGCCCCGATCCCTGAGGAGAAGCTGGTCTGGGGCTACCGCGTGTTGCCGGGCGGCTCGGGCCCGCGTCGTGTCGTCCGCGTCTACTACCTTCGCCAGGCGGTCTGGGAGCGCTGTCTGAGCGACCTCAGCGGTCTGGTGCACAGCCTTGACCTGGTCGTGCCGCCGGCCGCGGCGCTGGATCCGGTCCTGGCGCGCACCCCGGTGGCCCTGCCGGGTCCGGGCGGCGAGTCCTTCCTGTACCTCCCCGGCGAGGGCGGCCGGCGGCAGGTACAGCCCCTGCCGTCGCCCGCCGTGGCGCCCCAGGCTCTCTTCGGCCTCGGCGCCGCGCCGCTGGAGGCCGCCGTGCTGGTGCCGGGTCCGCTCGGCGAGAAGCCGGTCGAGCGCCAGGCGGAGTTTGCGCCGACGGTGCTTCTGGGCATGTATGGCCTCAGTCAGACCTTCGCCGCCGATCGCCGCACCGGCCTCGATCTGCCCTACGAGCTGCGTTCACGCCGCCATCGTCAGAGCCAGCTTCTGGCCGTCGCCCTGGTGGTCTACATCGCGGCGGTCGGCCTCTATGGCCTGGCCAAGGTCTACGGCGAGCGTCAGGGTCTCTATGCACGTCTGCACCGCGAGCGAGTTCAGCTCGAGAGTGACATCGAGGCGGCCAACCGGCAGCTCGACCAGGACCAGGCCAAGCTCATCGAGCAGCTCCGCGGCGAGACGGCCGACCTGGCCGAGCCGCGACCCACGATGGCGGCGGCCCTCGTCGAGATCACCCGCCGGGTCGGCGCCGCGGGATGGTGTACGTCCTTCCGCTGGAACGAGGGCGCCATCGGCATCCAGTTGCGCGAGAGCCAGGAACTCCCGGATCTTGAGCTGATCCTTGAGCAGTCCCCTGTGCTCGGCGATGTGCGCCAGGAGTCCAAGAAGGTCCAGGCGGGCGTCATCGACCGCAAGGTCGAGATGAACGCGCGCTATGACATCGGTGACGAGCAGTCGGCGCCGCCGCCGGCACCGACCACGCCGGTGCCGCCGGCGGACGAGGGCTATGACGAGGCCGTTGACGACGCCGCCGCCCCGGCGGCGCCGCCCGAGGGCGGCCTGCCGCGCGAGCAGGCGGAGCCGTCGTCGGGCCTGCGCCCGACGCGGCCCGGCGTGCGCCTGCGGCCGCGGCCGGCCATGCCCGGCGTCGGCCAGCCGGCCATGCCGCGCTCACAGCCCGTGCCGGCTCAGGCGGTGCCGCCACCGCCGGCACCACCGCCGCCGGCACCGATACCCCAAATTAAGTAGGAAAGACCGCCGCGATCATGTCGGGTGGACTGCAAAAGCCGAGTGTACGCCAGGGGATCCTCATCCTGATCCTCATACCCGTGGCGGTGCTCTTTGTGCACCGCTACTTCGGGCATCTCCTGCCGGACCTCCCCACCGCGGCCCGCGTCCGCGCGGAGGAGGACCTCCTGGAGAAGCGCCGCGAGCAGCTCCGGACTCTGGAGGACCAGCGCAGTGCCCGCGCCGCGCAGCTCGAGGAACTGCGGAGTCTGGCGGCGCCGCTCTGGCTCATCGAGGACCGCAACGCGGCACGGCAGAAGACGCTCCTGCAGAACGAGGTCAACCGCGTCCTGGCCAAAGCCAACATTCGCGGCGTCGACTACCAGGTCGTCAACCCGCGCCGCCTTGACCTCCCGGACAAGACCCTCATCTACGAGGTCGAAGCCACCGTCAACATGACCGCCTCGATGCGTGAGATCTCGCGGGTACTCGCCGAGGTCGACCGCTCGCCGCAGACCCTGACCTGGAGCCAGTGCAGCATCGCACCGCTGAACCTGCGGGATACCTCCAAGGTCCGCCTGACGGGGACCCTGCGGGCGCGTGTCCTCTCGCCGGAGGCGGTGGCTCTGGTGCGCGGTGGCAGCGAGGTGCCGCCATGAGCCGCCTGACGCTGTGGGTCGTCAACGCCGCGTTGCTGGTCCTGGCCGGTGCGGTGACCGTGTGGGTGGTGCGCCACGACGGCCGTGTGGCCGCGTCGGCGCCGAGCGAGGCGAAGGCCCCGGGCCGTGCCGAGCGCAAGGTCGACCGGCGCCTGCCGTCACGTCCCGAGGATGCCGCTGCGTCGGCGCGGCCGACGCTGTCGGCGGCGGATGCCGATGTGCTCTGGCAGGCGACGCTGTTCCGTCCGGAGCGCACCGAGGACCTCAGCGTGGTGTCGGCCGAGGAGGATGCCGTTCCGGCCGCCGCTCTCGACCTGGAGCTGGTCGGCCTGGCGCGTATTGGCGATCGCGCCGTGGCGGTGATTGTTCAGCACCGCGGTGCGCCGACGCGGCGGGTTCTGCCGGTCGGCGGCGCTGCCGGCGTCCTGGGGCGGAGCCCGCTGCGCCGGCCGACCCCGCCGGCGCCCGAGCCCGCGAGCGCTCCGACGCCCGAGGGCCCGCCGGATCGGCATGTCTACAAGACCGGCGATGCCATCGGCGACTCGGGGTACACCCTCAAGGAGATCCGCTTCGCCGAGAAGGAGGTCGTCCTGGTCCGCGGCAGCGAGGAGCGCACGCTGAAGCTCGAGACCGCCGATGACCAGAGCTCGAGCCGCCGTGAGTCGGCGGCCGTGATGCCGCCGGCGCCCAAGCCGGCGCCGACCGCTCCCCCTGCCGCCGCGGCAGGCGGAGACGCCGCGGCGGCCGCCACCACGCCGCCGCCACTGCCGCCGCCGCCGGCCCCCGGCGCCCCCGGCGCCGAGGGGGCCGAGGGCGCCGCCGCCGGCGCGGGCCCGGCCGGCAGGGTGCTGCCCGATGCCATGACCACGTCGCGAGAGGAACGCCTCGAACGGGCGCGCCTCCTGCGTGAACGCCTTCTCCAGGGACGGCCGCCCAGCGGCAGCAGCGATTGAGGATCAGCATGGACTTTCGATCCAGGATGATGATCATGGGGCGCGCGGTCGGCCTGCCGAGGCTGGCCGGCGTGGCCGCCCTGGCGCTTGGTCTGGCCCTGGCGGGCTGCCAGAGCCTGCCGCAGCCCTCCGAGGCGCCGGGCGCGTCGGAGTTCCGGGTGCGCTCGGACAAGGGCCCGGCCAAGGCCGACCTCTGGACCGAAGAGCCGCTGGTGGTCGACGCGGTCCTGCCTGAGAAGGACCCCGGCGTCGAGTCGCGCGCCGGCCTGCCTGAGCGCCGGACGGTCGTGCCCGAGGAGGCGCCGCAGTCGCAGTATCCCGAGAACCTCATCAAGGGCGTCGACGACCCCGAGAAGAAGGTCGAGGTCCTGCTCAACCTCGATGCCATGCAGATCACCCAGCTGGTCGAGGCCTTTGCGCAGATCCTCGAGTTCAGCTACCTGGTCGACCCCGCCATCGCCAACAAGGGCGCGGTGACCATCAACGTCGAGACCGAGATGACGGCACGTGAGGCCTGGGAGACCTTCGAGCACATCCTCTGGCTCTCCGGCGCCTACGCCTCGCGCAACCCGGGCTTCATCCACATCCTGCCCTTCGAGAAGATGCCTCAGGAGCGCCGCCTGCTCTTCCAGCACGACATCCTGGCCAATGTCGAGGTGGCGCTGATACCGATCCGCTACCGCAAGAGCGCCGAGATTGCGGCTCTGGTGGAGCCCTTCAAGACCGATGGCGCCACGGTCAAGGACCTCCCCGAGGCGAACACCCTGCTGATCGTCGAGGCCCCGGCGAACATGCCGAAGCTGCGCGAGCTGATCCGCGAGGTCGACAACCGCGGCGAGGCCGCCTGGCCGCATCTCTGCCTGCCCTGCCGCAATGTCGACGCCGAAGAGGTGCTGGCCGACCTGCAGACCATCCTGCCCACCCTCGGCTTCCCGGTCACCGACAAGAGCCCGTCGAATGGCGCCATCAAGATGGTGGCCGTGCCGCGTCTGCAGTGCCTGGTCATCTCCGCCGCCATGGTCGACGTCCTTGACGAGGTCGAGCGCTGGGTCCGCCTGCTCGACACCGCCGACCAGATGGAGAAGGAGAACATCTACTGGTATAACGTCCGCCACAGCACCGCCGAGCAGCTCAAGGAGGCCCTCGAGGTCTTCTTCAACACCGAGTCGACCACCGCCACGCAGCCGTCGCGGACGAAGAGCACCTCGAGCAAGGCGCGCGCCACCAGCGGCAGCCGCAGCACGAGCCGCGACACCGCCACGACGGCCACCACCGCTGCCGGCGACAGCGCCGCGGCCGGGACGGCCCGGACGTCGCGCAGTGCCCGGCGCGATGAGGAGAGCCTCGGCGACACCATCTTCGACACCCCCGTGGTCGTCCTCGTCGACGAGGTGCGCGAACGCCTGACCATCCGCACCACACCGCGCGCCTATGCCCTGATCCAGGCCCTCCTGCAACGCCAGGACGTCGCTCCGCGGAAGGTCTCGATCCAGGCCATGATTGCCGACATCACCCTGGCCAAGAACACCGAGTACGGCTTCAGCTACGCCGCCAAGAAGTTCGCCTCGCGGGCCAACGGCGGCGATACGCTCAGCCTGCTGAGCCTCGGCGCCGGAGCCACCCCCACCGACCTCACCACACAGCCGTTTGCGCTGCTCTTCAAGGACCGCACCGGCGACCCCCTGGCCTTCATCCAGGCCGTCGCCGGCGAGGGCAACACCCGCATCCTCTCGGAGCCCCAGGTGATCGTCCTCAGCGGCGAGGAGGCCCTCATCAACGTCGGCGAACGCGTGCCGGTGCCGACCGAGTCGACCAACTACAGCGGCAGCGCCGACAACTTCCGGACCAACTACCAGTATGAGGACACCGGCGTGATCATGGAGGTCAAGCCGCATGTCACCGCCGGCAACGAGGTCCGCCTCGAGGTCCGCCAGGAGGTCTCCGATGCGGCCGAGAGTGAGGACCCGACCATCCCGCCGCGTATCTCCAATAAGGTGATTGAGTCGGTGCTGACCATCGCCGACGGCTCGACCGTGATGATGGGCGGCCTGATCAAGACCAAGCGCACCTCGACGTCATCGGGCTGGCTCTTCCTCAAGGACATCCCCTACCTCGGCGCCCTGTTCCGCACCAACCGCGCCTCGGACGACCGTACCGAGCTGCTCGTGCTGCTGACGGTCCATGTCATCGAGACCGACTCGCAGGTCGAGCACCTGGTGCGGCGCTACCGTGCGGCCTTGGACAGCATCCAGGCGGAGGAGCGTCGCACGCCATGACCGCCTCTCCTGCAGAACACCCGGTTCCGGCCCTGGCTCTGGGCGTCGCGGCGTCGGCCGCCGCCGCTGGCGCCGCCGGCGCGGCCGTCGACAACGCCGCGGCGGCGCCCTTTGGCTCCCTGGCGGGGGCGCGGGCGCTGTCCTGCGCCCCGGGTGCCCTGGTGCCGGCCGTGCAGGCCGCCCTGGCGGCCCGTCTGGGCGTGGCCGAGGGCGTCCCGGCTCTGGGCGGCTCGCCGGAGAAGGACTGGGAGCTGGTCGGTCAGGGCCGCCTCGACGAGGCGGATCTGGTGCGCCTCTACGCCCAGTGCAGCGGGCTGCCGCTGGCTGATGAGGAAGAGCTGCACGGGATGGAGCCCTTCCCCGAGGTCACCCTCGACTTCCTCTCGCACCACCTCTGCCTGCCGCTGATCTGGGATACGCAGCAGTGCCTCCTGGCGGTGGCCGAGCCCTACGGCATCGGCCGCCTGGGCCAGATCTGGATGGCGATGTTCCAACTGCGGCCGTCGTTTGTGCTCCTGCGCCGGGCCGTCATCGAGCGGCATCTGACCAGTCTCTACGAGTCCGGCGCGGCGGGCAAGGCGGACGCCGGCTGGGATGGCGACACCAGCGAGCAGGCCCTCCGCGACCTGGCCCGCGAGGCGCCCATCGTCCGCCTCGTCAGCGATATGTTCAGCCGCGCCCAGGAGATGGGCGCCAGCGATATCCACATCGAGCCCGCGGAAGACTCCCTGGCGATACGCTTCCGCGTCGATGGCATGTTGCAGACCGTCCTCACGCCGCCGGCGAGCCAGTACCCCGCCATCGCCTCGCGCGTCAAGCTCCTCGCCGGCCTCAACATCGCCGAGCATCGCCTGCCGCAGGATGGCCGCATGGACCTCGGCGGACCCAATCCCCTCGATGTCCGCGTCAGTTGCGTGCCCAGCATGCACGGCGAATCGATCGTCCTGCGACTCCTGCAGAAGGACGTGACGACCTTCGATCTGGAGCGCGTCGGCCTGGGCGACAGCATGAAGCAGGACCTGCAGCGCTTCTACACCATGCCGCACGGCATGATCCTGGTGGTCGGGCCGACCGGCAGCGGCAAGACCACGACGCTGTACTGCGTCATGCGCGAGCTGAACAGCGAGGAGCGCAAGATCATCACCATCGAGGACCCGGTCGAGTACCAGCTCCCGGGCCTGACCCAGATTCACGTGCGCTCGCAGATCGGCCTGACCTTCGCCAGCGGCCTGCGCTCGATCGTGCGACAGGACCCCGATGTCATCCTCGTCGGCGAGATCCGCGACCGCGAGACCGCCGAGATCGCCATCCACGCCGCCCTCACCGGGCACCTGGTGCTGAGCACCCTGCACACCAACGACGCCGCCGGCGCCATCAGCCGCCTGCTGGAGATGGAGGTCGAGAGTTTCCTGATCTCCTCGGCCCTGCTGGCGGTGCTGTCGCAGCGCCTGGTGCGGCGCATCTGCCCGGAGTGCGGCGGCAGCGGCCGCCAGGGCGCCAAGCCCGACGACCCGGCCGGGGGCCGGCGCTGCCGCAACTGCCTCGGCAGCGGCTACCGCGGCCGTATCGGCATCTTCGAGATGCTCCAGGTCAACGACGAACTGCGACGCGCCATCAACGAACGCCGCGACAGCACGGAACTCGCCGCCATCGGCCGACGCCATGGCATGCGGTCGCTGCGCGAGGACGGCGATGAGAAGGTCCGCCTCGGCATCACCAGCGCCGCCGAAGTCGCCCGCGTCTGCCAGGCCGACCTGACCGTCTGACGGATCGGATATCCCCCACCCCGGCGAGCCGGTCTGGCGGCATGTCCATCTGGAGCGCGAGCGTCCACAGACGCGAACGCGTCCACGAGCCGCAGTCGCCTGGGCTTCAACGCCGCCGCGGCCTCTCACAGGAGGCCCCAACGCCGCCTCCCCTGCGACCTCGCCGGAGCACGGCGGCCATGCGAACGCCCAGCGCCGCCCGACGGCGCTCTCGGAAAAAACGCCGGTCTCGCTGGCC